>JBBAFX010000004.1:0-29681 GCA_041655195.1 Trueperaceae bacterium | reverse complement strand
GGCGACGGCGATGACGGCGGCGAGCCGGCCGTCGACGGCGGCGTACAGGGGCGTCTTGCCCTCGTCGGCCAGGCGCCCGGCGTCGCTGGCGAACGCCGTCACGTCGACGCCCAGGCGCCGCATGTAGCGGTCGGCGCCCACCTGCACGAGGCGGCCGTTCACGCGGCCCTCCACGCCGTAGCCCGGCACCGCCTCGAACGCGTCGGCGCCGCCTAGGGCGGCGCCCTGCGCCTTGGCGGCGTCCACGATCGCCTGGGCGACCGGGTGCTCGGATGCCTGCTCCACGCTGGCGGTCAAGGCCAGCACCTCGAGGCGGTCGAAGCCCGGCAGGGTGACGAGGTCGGTGAGCTCGGGCTTGCCCTTGGTGAGGGTGCCGGTCTTGTCGAGGGCGACCTGCTTGGCCTCCTGCAGCGTCTGCAGGGCGGCGCCGTTGCGGAAGAGGATGCCCAGCTCGGCGGCCTTGCCGGTGCCGACCATGATGCTGGTGGGGGTCGCGAGGCCCATGGCGCAGGGGCAGGCGATGATCAGCACCGCCACCGTGTTCACCAGCGCGAAGGTGAGGGCCGGCTCGGGGCCGAACAGCATCCACACCCCGAAGGTGATGAGGGCGATGACGATGACTATGGGCACGAAGACGCTGACGACCTTGTCGGCCAGCGCCTGGATGGGCAGCTTGGAGCCCTGGGCGTCCTCGACCATCCTGATGATCTGCGCCAGCACGGTGTCGGCGCCGACGTTGGTGGCCTCGAAGGTGAAGGCGCCGGTGGTGTTCACGGTGCCGCCCACCACCTCGTCGCCCTCGCCCTTGCGCGCCGGGATCGGTTCGCCGGTGATCATCGACTCGTCCACGAACGAGCCGCCCGTCAGCACGCGCCCGTCGACGGGGATCCGCTCGCCGGGGCGCACCAGCACGGCGTCGCCGGGCACGACCTGGTCGATGGGCAGGGTGAGCTCCTCGCCGGCGCGCACCACGCGCGCCGTCTTCGCCTGCAGGCCCAGCAGCTTCTTGATGGCCTCGCTGGTGCGGCCCTTGGCGATGGCCTCGAGGTACCTGCCCAGCAGGATGAGGGTGATGATCGCCGCGGACGCCTCGTAGTAGACGTGCGCCGTGCCCGCCGGCAGCAGGCGCGGCACGAAGGTGGCGACCACCGAGTAGCCGTAGGCGGCGCTGGTGCCGAGCATCACCAGGCTGTTCATGTCGGGGCTGCCGCGGCGCAGGCTGTTCCAGCCGGGGCGGTAGAAGCGCCGGCCCGGCCCGAACTGCACCACGCTGGCGAGCACGAACGAGACGAGGTTGATCGCCTGGGCCGGCACCAGCGCCAGCAGCCGCGCCTCCAGCGCCGGCACCAGCATGGGCAGCATCACGAACACCACCAGCGGCAGCGTGAGGGCGCCAGCGAGGACGACGTCGCGCCGCAGGGCGCGCACCTCCGCCTCACGCGCCTGGCGCTCCCGGTCGACGCGCTCGCCGCTCGCGGCCGCCTCGCGCGCCTCGTAGCCGGCCGCGGTCACCGCCGCGCTCAGGTCGGCGGGGGTCAGCAGCCCGGGGAGGTAGGTGACGCTGGCGCGCTCGGTGGCCAGGTTGACGCTAGCGTCGACGACGCCGTCGAGGCGTTTGAGGCTACGCTCGACGCGCGCCGTGCAGCTCGCGCAGGTCATGCCGCTCACCGCCAGGCTGGTGCGTTCGGTCACCGGATCGTAGCCGGCCCGCGCGACCGCCTCGAGCAGGGCGGGCACGCCCGTCTGCTGGGCGTCGAAGCGCACGCTGGCGCGCTCGGTGGCCAGGTTGACGGTGGCTTCGCTCACGCCCGCCACCTTGGTCAGGGCCCGCTCGACGCGCGCGGTGCAGCTCGCGCACGTCATGCCGCGGATCCCCAGGCTTACGCTTTCCATGACTTCTCCTGTTCACTATGCGAGGCGGGCGACGCTTTCACGTCGCCCGGCGCTCAGGTGCGGTACTTGAGGGCTTCCATCAGTTCCGTGACGATGTGCTCGGTGTCGCCGCGCTGGCTGGCGGTGGCGACGTGGTCGCGGATGTGCGACCTGAGCACGGCGTCGCTGACGCGCGCCAGCGCCCCCTGCACGGCCTTGACCTGCTTGAGGATGTCGACGCAGTAGACGTCCGGGTCCGCGAGCATGCGCAGGATGCCGTCCAGGTGGCCGCGGGCGCTCTTCAGGCGGAGCTGAACATCTTCGCGCGTGGCGGGGTCGAGGTGCAGGTGCTCCGCGGTGGTGGTCGCCTCGGCGCCGCCCGCGGCTGCCGAGCTCACGTGGCGGGCCGCGCGCTGTAGCCTTCCTCCTCGACCGCGCGGATGAGCGCCTGGACGTCGGCGTCGCCCTCGACCCGCGCCGAGCCGGCGCTCAGGTCGACGGCGGCGCTGGTGACGCCGGGGACGCCCTCGAGTGCGTTCTTGACGGACGCCTGGCAGTGCGCGCAGGTCATGCCTTCGATGATGAGCTTGTTCATCTTCGCCTCCTAGGCTTTACCCCACCCCAGGGGGGGTGGCATGTGGTTAGTATAGCAGAGCGAGTGTCATGTAAGGATGTAGTCGAGCATGCGAACGCGAGGTTCACGACGTAAACGCGCTGGTCGGTGGTGGCTCATTGGCCTCCTGGTCGCGGCGGGAGTGGCGGCTAACGTCATCGTGTGGTTCCGGCCGTTCGGCTGGCCGCCGGCGCGGGTGCGCTACGAGTACCCGACCTACTCGGCGGCGCAAGTGGCGGCGGGAGAGGCGCTATACCGCGGCACCTGCAGCGCGTGCCATGGCCCAGCCGGCGAGGGCGACGCGGCGGCGGAGGTGCCGGCTTTGGACGGGAGCATGCACGCGTGGCACCATGCCGACAGCTTGTTCGCGCGCTACATCCGCGAGGGCGGCGTGTACATGCCGGCGGTGGCGCCCGAGTGGAGCGACGAGCAGGTGACGGCGGTACTGGCCTACGTCAAGCAGTGGTGGGAACCGCGCCAGCGCGCCTATCAGCACGAGGTGTCGGAAGCGAACCCAGCCACTCCTTGAGTTCTAGGGTCACTGACTCGGTCTCGGCATTGCGCCTAACCTCCAGGAGCGGACATCGGAGGTGCCCCGTGAAGGACCGGCCGTACGCGACCCTAGGGCTCGCCGTCGCTATTCACTTCCTGATCATGTGGACCCTTACTTACGTGGGCGTGGCGGCGTTCGAGCACATTCACCTCAACTTGAACCGCTTCTACATGGCCGTGGTGATGGTGGCGCCCATGATCGTCGTCATGCTCGTCGCGATGCGGCACATGTTCAAGAACAAGCGCCTCAACGCGGTGCTTTATACCGTTAGCACGTTGGTGTTCCTGGGTGCGTTCACCGCTATCCGAACGCAGGCGTTCGTGGGCGACGCGCAGCTCTCCCTGTCGATGATCCCGCACCACTCCATAGCCATCAAGAACTGCGAGCAGGCCACGCTGCGAGACCCGGAGACCGTTCAGCTTTGCGAGGAGATCATCCGCGCGCAACGTGAGGAGATCGCCCAGATGGAGGGCATCCTGGAGCGGCTATCTCGCTAGCGCGCTGAACGACTGCCCTCCATCTGGCGCCGACGGTTGAGAACAGCAACCTGATCCGGCAATAGCAAGCGACCGCTCTCTCTGCTGCTTATCGCACTGCTAGTAGTTTCCGAAGAGGCGCACGCCGCCGGCGTCGAAGGCGACGACCTGGAACGGCGCGCTCTTGACGCCGTTCATCCCGGGCGAGCCGGCGGGCATGCCGGGCAGCGCGATGCCGGTCACGGCGGGGCGTTCGCTCAGCAGCCGCTCGATGGCCTCCAGGGGCACGTGGCCTTCCACGGCGTAGCCGTCGACCTCGGTGGTGTGGCAGCTCCAGGTGGTGGGCGGCACGCCGAGGGCCAGCTTGGCGCCGGCGGTGTCCTCGGTGTCGATCACCGTCACCTCCATCCCGCGCTCGCGCAGGATCTCGATGTAGTCGCCGCAGCAGCCGCACCAGGGGGACTTGGTGACGGTCACCTGCAGGCCCGCCAGCGGGACCGCGGCGTGGGCGGGTTGGCCGCCCAGCAGCGCGGTGGCGGTCACCGCCAGCGCTAGCAGCGGGGTCAGTGTCAGTAGCCATCTCTTCACGTTGGTGCACCTAGCCTTCCTCGTCGCGGGCGGCCTGCGCCGCTCCCGCGCGTTAGCAACCGAGAAGCAACCTCTTCTGCGCGCGGCATCTCAGCCCCGCCGTCCGGGCGGCGGCTCCGCGGCGGTAACGCCGGCCGCCGACTCCACCGCGCTTGGCGCCTGCCGGTCGGGCTGGGCGCCGGGGGCGGTGCTGATGTCGTGGCGGGAGAAGTCGGGGAAGAGCGCGCGCAGGAGGCCAAGCGCCAGCAGCACCAGGGCGACGGTGCCAAGAAGCATCCATAGTCCGTGGGGTGCCATGTGCGTCAGCGGCGCGCTCATGTCGTCCACGGTAGCGGCCGGTTGTTTCGGTCGCTTAAGCGTCGTGTAAGGTCCGCGTAAAGTCGCGTTGGGCGGATTGGTGTCCCGGAAACGGGTGTTAGTTTGGTGGTCATGAGCCGCATCCTGGTGGTGGAGGACGACGCTGACGCCGCGCAGGTGGTGAGCGCCTACCTGACGCGCGAGGGTTACGCCGTCGAGGTGGCGCACGACGGCGCCGCCGGCCTGCAAGCGGCGCTTACGGCGCCGCCGGCCCTGGTGGTGCTCGACTGGATGCTGCCGGGCGTGGCCGGCCCCGAGTTCCTCACCGCGCTCAGGCGCGCACAGCGCACGCCCGTCATCATGCTGACGGCCAGGAGCGAGGAGAGCGACCGCATCGTGGGGCTGGAGCTGGGCGCGGACGACTACGTGGTGAAGCCGTTCAGCCCGCGCGAGCTGGTGGCGCGCGTGCGCGCGGTGCTGAGGCGCAGCCAGGCGCGCGAGGTGGCGGAGGCGGACGAGGCGGTGGAGCATCGCGGCCTGCGCGTCGATCCGCTGCAGCGCCAGGCGAGCTTCGCGGGGCGCGAGGTGGAGCTGACCACGCTGGAGTTCGACCTGCTGTTCGCGCTGGCGCGCGCGCCGGGGCGGGTGTTCAGCCGCAACGACCTCATCGAGCGCGTGTGGGGCCCCGACTTCACCGGCGTCGACCGCGTGGTTGACGTGCACGTTTCAAACCTGCGCCAGAAGCTCGCCAGCGTGGGCGCGGACGCCCTGCTGGTGACCGTGCGCGGCGTCGGCTACAAGGTGGCATGACTAGCCCGATGACCCGGCCGCCCCGCTCGAGCCTCTACTGGCGCCTGCTGCCCTCCTACCTGGTGGTGGTGGTGGTGGCGCTGGGCACGATGTTCCTGGCGGGCGAAGCGCTGGCGCCCTACTTCTTGCAGCGCCACGTGGACGCCATGATGGAGTCGCTGCACGCCCACGGCGACCAGACGCTCGACGCCATGGCCGACGACCTGGCGGCCGGCTTCCGGCGCGCCCTGACGCAGTCGCTCTTGTGGGCGCTGGTGGCGTCCGGGGCTGCCGCCACTATGGTTGGCCTTTACGTCACGCGGCGGGTGGTGCGGCCGCTGCGGGCGCTGACGCGCGCCAGCGGCCGCATCGCCGGCGGGCGCTACAGCCAGCGTCTGACGCAGCGGGCGCCGGGCGAGATCGGGGAGCTGGCGGCGGCGTTCAACACCATGGCGGCGACGCTGGAGAAGAGCGAGGAGCGGCGCGTGCAGCTCATGGCCGACGTGGCGCACGAGTTCCGCACGCCCCTGTCGAACCTGCGTGGCTACCTGGAGGGCCTCGAGGACGGGGTGTTCGCGCCCGAGGAGCTGGCGGCGCCGGCCCGGAGGCAGTTGCAGCGGCTGGAGCGCCTGGCGGACGACTTGAGCCTGCTGTCGCGCGTGGAGACCGGCCAGGTCGACCTGCACCCGGCGGAGGTGGCGGCCGTCACCCTGCTCGATGCCGTGGCGGAGGCGTTCCGGCCGCGCTTCGAGGCCAAGGACGTGACGCTGGAGGTGGCGGCCGCGCCCGACGTTCGCGTATGGGCCGACGCCGAGCGCAGCGGCCAGGTGCTCACCAACCTGGTGGCCAACGCCCTGCGCTTCACGCCTGCCGGGGGCCGGGTCAAGCTTGCGGTTTACGCGGTTGGCGAGGGGTGGGTGCGCTTCGAGGTCAGCGACACGGGCGGCGGCATCCCACAGGGGCAGCTCAGCCTGGTGTTCAACCGCTTCTACCGCGGCGACCAGGCGCGCGCCCAGCAGGAGGGCGGCGGCAGCGGCATCGGGCTCACGCTCGCCAAGCAGTTAGTGGAGCGCCAAGGCGGCGACATCGGCGTCAGCAGCCGCCTGGGGCAGGGCAGCACCTTCTGGTTCACGCTGCCGCGGGCGCCGGACGCGGGCTGAGCGCCGCTCCGCGTCCTGGGCGGCTTTACCGAAACCTTACACGGGCGTTATCGCCGGTTCACGCGCGCGCCCGAACATGCTCCTCGACAGGAGGAGCGCCATGACGCACCGCAAGACACTCTTTGCCGCGCTGCTCGCCGCCGCGCTGACCACCACCGCCCTCGCCAACCCCGACCACCACCCGCCCGGCACGACCACGCCCCCCGGCGCCGCCCCCATGGGGATGGGTGGCGCGATGATGGGCGCCGACGCGATGGGCGGCATGCACGGGCCCATGATGGGCCACATGCCAAGCGGCATGATGCGCCAGATGCACGAGATGATGGCCCAGATGCACGGGATGCCCGCCGGTCAGACGCCGGGCATGATGCACGGCGCCGCCGGCACGACAGAGCTGGGAGGCTTGGCTGGCGAGGAGTTCGAGGTGGCCTTCATGTCGATGATGATCGCCCACCACCAGGGCGCCATCGCCATGGCCGACTGGGTGCTCGAGCGCGGCGACGACCCCGAGGTGCTGGCCGCCGCGCGCGCTGTCAAGGCCGCCCAGGCGCCCGAGATCGAGCAGATGACCACCTGGCTGCGCGCGTGGTACGACGCCGAGGTCGACGGCGCCTCGGCGGCGACGATGGACGCCGAGATGAGCGGCATGATGACGGCCATGGCCGAAGGCCCAGACCCGGATGCCGCCTTCCTGACGGAGATGATCGCGCACCACCAGGGCGCCATCGACATGGCCCAGCTCGCGCTCGAGCGCGCCACGCACGCGGAGCTGCGCGACCTGGCGCGCGACGTCATCGTCACGCAAGCCGGCGAGGTGCACCAATACCAGGCGTGGCTGGCCGACTCCGCCGACTGAAGCCAGGGGCGGGTCCGGTCGCGGCGCGCTAGCGGCCGACCCGCCCCCACTCCTCTAGCCCGCCCGCTGCCCGTACGGCCGCTGCGGCCGCCATCCCACCGAACGAGGTTGAAGACATTGTCCCGAAAGCCCAAGCAACGCCGCCGCCCGCGCCCATCCACCATCGCCCTCGCATCGGGCGTCGTCATCATCGTGATGCTCGCCGTTTACGCCCGCATCGGCAGCGGCGGTTCCGGGCCGCTCACCTACCCCACCTATCCGGCCGAGCAGATCGCCCGCGGCGAGCAGGCGTACCAGGCGAACTGCGCCACCTGCCACGGCGTCACGGGCGCCGGCAACTCGCGCGCCGGCATCCCAGCCCTGGACGGCACCATGCACGCCTGGCACCACCCCGACTCGCAGATCGCCGCCATGATCCGGCAGGGCGGCTTCATGATGCCAGCCGTCGGCCCCGACTGGAGCGACGAGCAGGTCACGGACGTGATCGCCTACATCAAGGAGTGGTGGAAGCCGCAGCAACGCGCCGCGCAGGCGCGCCTGAGCGGGACGCCCTAGCGGGAGCGCGCTGGCTATGGCTCTGGGAGGGCTGGAACGGATTAGGAGGAACGCGGTGATCACCACGGCGGCGGAGTACGCTCGCGCCACGCGACGCTTGCGGGACGAGAGCGAGCACCTGGATCGACTGCGGGAGGCCTTGAGCCGCGCCGACCTGGCGGCCGAAGAGGTCGAGCGCCTCATGCAGCCGGCGCTCGCCTTCCACGCGGAGCTCCGCAGGGAGGTCGAGGCGTACGAGCGCACGCGCCCTAGGGAGCTCGAGCCGCTCAGCCGCCTAACCGACATCGGCCGCTGGCTGATCGAGCTGCGCTCCGAGCGGGGCTGGACGCAGCAGCGAGTCGCCGCCGCGCTGGGCACGAGCGCCCCGCTGGTCTGCCGGGACGAGCGCAACGGTTACCGGAACGTCAGCACCGAGAGGGCGCAGCGCATCCTCGACGCTTTCGGGGCGCAGGTCAGCGTGCGGATCGAACGCCTCGCGCCGATCGAACAATTGCCGGGCGCGTCACCCCTAGAGGTGATACGCGAGAGCCTGGCGCGGTTCGTGGGCGTCGACGAGGAGGGCCTGGAGCTGTGGCTGGCGTCGCCGCATCCGCAGTTGGGGGGTACCTCGCCGCAGGAGCTGCTCGAGGCCGGCGAGGACGAGTTCGTCGCCCAGTTCGTGCGGGACATGGTGGCGAGCGCAACTACCAGCGGGGCCGAGGTCCATTAGATGCACTCCCGCCCGCTGGACTATGAACGCGGACGGTGCCCGGCCGTCTGCTCACCGCCCCCGCCAGGCGTCGGCCCGCGCGCTATTGGGCGCGGCCTTACGGCACCCCTGGGAGGAAGGGCAAGCAGGTATTGAGCGCCGTTGGTCGCGGTGAGGCGGCGGCTATCAGGCGCACCGTTTCGCAGCGAGCGCTCACCTCAACTCGCGCCCCGCACGGCGGGAGCCCCCGACGCCAGCGCACAGCGCCCGCGCGGCCGCTAGTGGTAGCCTCGACCAGAACGACAACATGCCACCGATAGGAAGGATCGCCCCACCCACAGGCCTGCGGCCACCCACTTGCATGGTCGCGCGCTCCTCGTCGCTCACGCTAACGAGAGCGTGAGAGGGCGTCGTGATCCAGGCGGCCGCTGACGCCCAGATCGAGCAGGCCGCGGCCGGCGCCGGGCCGCGCGTGCTGCTGGTGTCGGACAACCGCGACAACGCCAACTGGGGCAGCCGCGCCACCACCATGGCGCTGCTCGAGCTCATGGCCGCCGCTGGCCTCTCGCCTTCCGACCGCGTGCTGGACGGCGAGGTGCGCTCGCGCGTGGCGCTGGCCGACGGACCGGTGGCGGGCCGCCTCCTGCGGCGCCCGGCCCTAGCCCGACTCGCCGGGGCCGGCCTAGCGCGCGGCGGCCGCACGCGCCTGTCACTGGAGCGCCTAGGCGTCCGTGACGCCGTCAGCGACGACCCCGCCGAGACGGTGCGCCGCTGGCGCCGCTCAGGGCGCGAGCCGCTGGCGGAGTGGATCGCGCGCGTGGAGCGCGCGGACGCGGTGGTCGTCAACGGCGAGGGGAGCATGATCTTCACCACCCCCTCGCGCCTAGAGCAGCGCTTCCACCTGGCCGTGATGCAGCTCGCGCACGAGGTGGACGTGCCCTTCGCCTACGTCAACGCGCTGGTCGCCGACCCGGCCAACGGGCCCCGCAACGCCGCCACCGTGGCGGCGACCCAGCGGCTGCTGCCCCAGGCGAGCCTGGTGACGACGCGCGACCCCTGGTCGCAGGCGTTCCTCCACGAGGTGGCGCCCGAGGTGGCCTCGGTTTACGTACCCGACAGCGTCTTCGCCTGGAAGGGGCGCGTAGGGCGCGGGCGCGACCTCCTGGCGCGCCCCGAGTACCTGACGCCCTTCCACGACCGCCCCGATCGGCTGGGGACCTGGGACTTCCAACGGCCGTACATCTGCGTGGGCGGCAGCTCGGAGGCCGCCAAGGAGCCGAAGCGGGCGGCCGCCTCGTACCAGCGCCTGCTCCAGGCGCTGCCGGAGCTGGGGTACCCGGTGGTGGTGACGGTGAGCTCGACGGGCGACGCCTTCCTGGAGGAGCTGGCGCACGAGCTGGGCCTGCCGCTGGTGCCGGCGGACACCAACGTCATGGTGGCCACCGAAATCCTGGCGCACGCCGAACTGGTAGTGACGGGCCGTTACCACCCCGCCATCCTGGCGGGCTTGGGCGGCGTGCCGGGCGTGCTGCTGGGCGCCGACTCGCACAAGACCGCCAGCGTGCAGCAGATGCTCGGCTACCCCGACATCCACGTGTTCGCCGAGCAGCCCACGGCCGCTGACGTTAGCGCCATCTTGCAGCGGGCGCGGAGGGTGCTCGCGGAACGCCAGCGCTGGCAGGAGGCCATCGAGACGGCGTTGGCCCTCCGCGCGGCCGAAGCGCGCCGCCTGACGGGTCACCTCGAGTCGCTCGGGCAGGTCAGCGCCTGACGAGCCAAAGCATCTTCAGCATTGACTTATGGGCGCACGGCTCGCAGCACACCCTCGCGTCCATGGCTCAGGCCGGGATGGCGTCCAGCAGGGCCTGGCACGCCTGCTCGCACGCGCGGCAGGCCTCGGCGCATACGCGGCAGTGCTCCATGTGCCCGGCGTGCTTCTCGCACTCGGCGCCGCACACCTGGCAGGCCGTGAGGCACGCCCGCACCTGCGCGCGCAGGACGCTCCAGTCGGCCTCCGTCACGCGCGAGAGCATCTCGCCCGTTGCGAGGCACGCCGCCTTGCAGTCCTCGTTGAGGCGGATGCAGCGCACCAGCTCAGCCACGTTCGCTTCCCCTAGGCAGGCGTCGGCGCAGGCGGTGCAGGTCTGAGCGCAGGCGTAGCATTCGTCGACGCACTTCGCCAGCACGGAGATTTCGACCTGGGATTGGCGCGGGTGGGTTCGAAACATGTCGGCTGCTTGCATCATGGGTTACCTCCCGAACAAACACTAGCGGTGCAAACATTGGAGTGGGGTACGAGTGTGGGGGGCGGAAATCGCCTTGTCCGGCTTCAGCAGGGCACGGACGAGTCGAGCTGCGCGAAACTTGGTTGCGCACCGACCCGGAGTGCCTGGAGGCCCGCGAGCGCGCCGCCTGGCGCGACTTGCGCAGCGTGGCCCAAGTGCGCGGCACGCGCACTACTGATGGGCAGGTGAGCGTGCAGTAGCGTTACTTCCTCACGAACCACACTAATGCGGAGAAGGTGGCGTACGCGGTGCGGCGGCATCGGGGCATCGACAACGGCCTGCATTGCGTGCTGAGCATCGTGTTCGGTGAGGACCGGAGCCGTGCGCGGAAGGAGAACGCGCAAGCGAACCTGGTGATCGTACGCCACCTCGCTCTCTCACCGTTGAAGCGAGTGCCCAGTAACGGCGGGCTCAAAGGCAAACGCAAACGAGCAGGCAGGGACGACGCCTGTTGCAGTGGGCGCAAGAGGTTGGCTCTGCTGCTGCGCCAGAGGCAAGCTCATTCAAGCCGCCTGAGCACCAGGAACGCGATCAGCGCTCCAGGCAGCAGGGGAAGAATGCTTAGCCACATGGCTGCCTGCATGCCGATGGCTTCCTGCAGCGCGCCCACCCCCAGGTAGAGGAGTCCCGCCGTGCCCCAGGTCAGGCCCATCATCATGCCCGAGGCTGTGGATACGGCGCGTGGGGCCGCGTCTTGCGCTGCCACCACCATTATCGGCAGCCCGCCGTTGGTGAGCATGCCGGCCAGCACTACGGCCATGAAGTACACGAGAGAGCCCGGCTGACTGGACAGCAGCACCGCCAGCGGGACGACCGCCAGCAGCATGGTGCCCGTGACTAACGCCTGGCGGCTGAAGCGAGCCTCGACCAGTCCGGCCATGATTCCGCCAACGGCGCCCGAAGCTGTGAAGGCCGTGATGGTCCAGAACACCACGGGGTCGGTGGCCGAGAGGCCCTTGGATGTCACCAGCCATAGCGGCGCGCCGTTCACTATGGCGATCCAGGCAATGGAGCGCAGAATGCCGGCAAGGCACAGTTGGCCGACGGGTCCCCGGAAGAGCTCAAGGTCGAACAGCCGGGTGTGGCTGCCATCCTGGCTGCGTGGTTGTGGTGGCAGGAGCAGGTATATGAGGAGTCCGAGGATCACGCCGGGGATCATCAGAACGGGCGAGTAGTCGAGCCAGCCGTTAATGATGAACAGGCCAATCACGAGCGGCCCGAACGCCATGCCCATGGTGCCACCAGCGCTGAATATGCCCAGCGCCAGACCGCCTTTCGCTTTCGCTGCTTGGCGAGCTAGCGCCGTGCCGGCGGGGTGGAAAGCCGCTGACCCCAGTCCTCCTACGAGTAGTAGCGGTATTAGGAGAAGCGGTGAGGGCATCACAGGTATGAGACTGAGGAACGTGGAGGTGACGATAACGCCGGCGGCCGCTACCAGGCGGCGCCCGAGCCGGTCGGCAACCGCGCCGAACAGCGGCTGCAGAACCGACGAGCTGAACGAAAGGCAGGCCACGAACACGGCGAGCGTTAGCTCGCTTACGCCGAAGCGTAACTGCAGCGTGGGCAGCAAGGCAGCTAAGGTGCCGCTGAAGAGGTCGTTGAAGAAGTGAGCGGCGAAGAGAAGCGACGTGACCGCCGTGCCGCCGATGATGAACGGCGATCTGAACCGAACGGGCTGAGCTGTTGGTTCGGTACCTACCTCGGTGGGCTCAGACGCGGGCATCAAGGTACGAGCCTACCGCTGTTCTGACCGACGGTCCTCAAACTCTCCGCTTTCAGAGCACCCCGAAATGCTCGAGCCCCTCCAGCACCCCCGCCGCGTGTGCGCCACGTGCGCGGTACACGTCCGCGCCCGCTAGCACGGGCTCCAATTCCGGGTCGTAGTTGGCCACCACCACGGCGCGGGCGCCGCACGTCAGCATGTCGGCGTCGTTACCCGAATCGCCAGCCACCACCACGTGCGTTAGCGGAACGCCCAAGCGTGCGGCCACGAAGCGCACCGCTTCGCCTTTGGAGGCCTTGGCTGGCAGCACGTCCAGGAACTCACCGTGCGAGTGGACGAGCTGCGCATTCACTCCGGCGCGGGTTAGAGCCTCCCGCGCGGCCGCCACCGCTTCAGGAGCCGCGTAGAAGCTGACCTTGTATGGGCCCTGACCCGGCGCGCTCTGCGGTTCTAGCCCGGCCACGTCCGCCAGCGCCGCCACTACCGCGCTGCGGTCCCAGTCAGCCGCGATGTGCTCGCTGTAGCTGTGGCTCAGGCCGCCGCCTAGTACCTCGGTGCCAACGCTTGCGATGACCAGGTCGGGCTCGTTCAGGCCGAAGAGTCGAACGGCCTCTCGAACCAGCTGAGGGGAGCGGCCCGAGCCGACGCCGAAGCCGAGCCGCTGGCGTGCCTCGGTCAAGGCCTGCATGAGTGTGGCTAATGCGGCGTCGTCGCCCGTGAGCGTCCCGTCGATGTCGCTGATCAGCAACCAGTCAGGAGGCATCGGTGGCGGCGGGCTGCGGCTCTAGGTACGTAGCGCAGTGAGCGGACCAGGCGTAATGCTCCTGCGCTCCGAGCACGCCGTTCTGCGAACTCCGCTCCCACAGCTCCTCATCGATCAGCAAGGTCTTGAGGGCGCGCCTAACCTCCTCCTGATCGTTGGAGTCGACGAGGATGCCGTTGTTGCAGTTCTTGACGATGTCGTTGGGGCCACCGAAGTCGGTCGACACGATCGGCAGCCCGGACGCCGCCGCCTCGATGAGTGTTATGCCAAAGTTCTCGACCAGTGCAGGGTTGATGAACACGCCGCGCCTGTGCGCCGCTATGCGGTACAGCTCCGGGATGTCCGTTTCGGGGTAGTGCTTCTTCGGAAGCGCCAAACGCCCGTAAAGGTCGTAGCGGTCCATGAGCAGTAGCAACTCTGTGAGCACCTCGCGCTCGTTGTCGTCCATCGTTTCTATGTCCTTCCGGACGCCAGCGAAGATCGCGAGGTTCGCGAGCGACTGCAGTTCCGGGTCGCTGCCGTACGCCTCGATGAGGCTGGCGATGTTCTTGCGGCGGTCCGGGCGGCTGATGGCGAGGATGACCGGTTTCTCGGGCTGCGTAACGAAGCGCGCGATCTCGCGCCGCATACGGTGCGCCGCCTGCAGTTGCTCCTCGTCGCGAACGAAGTTGGGGTCGTCGTCGTAATAGTAGGGGTAGAAGCGCTCCAGGTCGATGCCGGGAGGAACCACCCGGAAGTTGGCCTGAGGGCGGGCGTCGTAAAGGTCGTAGCCGGTCTCGATCTCGTACTCGGTGGAGGCGATCACTATGTCTGCCTCGCGCAGCGCCTCCTCCTCGATGGCTATGCGGGTGTCTATGGCGTACTGCTCGCGCATCTCGTCCCGGCTCATGCCCGCCTTCGCCAGAGCCTCTACCTTGTTGCGCCCCAACGAGTGGCCCGTGAAGAGGAAGGGCGCGCGGAAATGCTCCGCCAGGCGCTGCGCTACGTACGCGCCGTCCGCGTAATGGCCGTGGACAACGTCCGGCGGCCTGCCACCCTCCTCGTAGAAGCGGATGGCCCGCTGCAGGTAGTCGTCCAGGTGCGGGTAGAGGAGCTCCTTGCGGACGTAACCCTGGGGCCCGCACGACAACCGCACTATCTGCGCGTTCGGGCCGAGCTCCTCGAACGGTTGGGCGTAATCGCGCGAGTAGTCGGGATCGTCAATCAGGCGCGTGAGCAGGTCTACCCGCTCTACTTCAGGGCACTCGCCTAGTTCCTCGGCGAGCTCCACTACGTACTTAGTCTGCCCGCCGGTGTCGGCGTTGCTTCCCAGCTCGAGGTTCTGCGCACGGATGAGCCCGTGGATGCTAACGAGAGCGATGAGTTTGGGTGGTCGTGACATCTAGACCTCCGGACTAAGTATGCCCACGCGGCCGCTAGCTGGCCGCCGAGGGCGCACAACGTCCGCCATCCTCGGGGTCGGGCGTGTGGGATCGCGAGCGCTCGCGCCGCGCTTAGCTGGTGCGGAGGGCCCTGGTCAGCGCGGGTAGCCGCGGCGTTCTGCCCAGTCGTCGAAGAGCGCGTCGGCGTCCTCCTGGTCTATGCCAGCCGCCTCCAGGACCTCAGCGACGCTCGTGCCGGGCCCGTCGAGGTAGACGGCATCCAGTACGGCGCTGAACGCCGACGCGAGCGGGGTTCCGTCCGGGGTGCCTGAGGCCAGGTCGGCCGCGAGAAGCACCTTCACTTCATCTGGGTTTATCGAGCCCTGAGAGCCGTCGACCGCGTCGAGAGCGAAGGGGCTCAGCAGCGTGAACTTGGTGATGGAGCCGTCCATCTTGCCGTTGTCGAGCAGGTCGTGGCTCCAAAGCCTTATCACGGCGTTATCGAGACTGCCGAGACCGTTTTCTCCGGTCAGAAGGTTGTCTAGCGCCACGGGCCCGGGGGCGAACACCGCCGGCGCGCCTGAGTAGACGGCGGAGATGTCCTCGCCCGTCATATTCCGCACTACCCGGAAGAAGCGCTGGTCCAGGTGCTTTCCGTTAATGTCGCCGTACTCGGACATCTCGGAGTTGTACAGGATCCGGATTAGGTCCACCTCAGCTAGGGGGAAGCTGCCGGGGTCGTTTAGAACGTTGAAGTAGACCCCGCCGTTGTTCACACCCGCAGCGCGCACCTGCATCTCCCAGAGACTTAGTGCAGCGCGTTCGCCGGAGTCGAGTCCGGTGAGGGCAGTGCGTTCCGCTTCGTCGAGTTGCCGGTAGTCGAGCGTGAGGTCGAGGTTCAGCGGGGGCGTGACCTCACCACCGGTGTCCGCCGCGCCACACGAAGTAACGAATATGAGGGAGAGAACTGTAAACCAAAGGTAACGACGGGTAGGCAGGTTCTTCACGGTTGGTCCTTTCCGCTTGACCGGGTTGGTCGTGGTGCTGGAAGGGTACCGGTTGCTGCCTTAGTCGCTCCTTAAACGCTTTCGGGTTCTTCCACCCACGTCCTCGCCCAAGCTCCCAAGCCGTCCATCACAGGCCTAAGCGCCTGCCCCATCTGCGTGAGGTGGTACTCGATGCTGACGGGAGTAGTGGGCCGCACGACGCGTGAGACGATGCCCTCCGCTTCAAGTTCCTTGAGGCGCTCGGAGAGCATCTTGTCGCTGATGCCGGGGATGGCCCTGGCGATCTCGCTGAAGTGTGTGGCGCCGTCCAGAAGCACGCGCAGCACCGCGCCCGACCAGCGCCGACCCACGATGGTTGCGGCTCGGTGGAAGCGCGGGCAGAGTTCGACGTCGAATCTCTCCATTACCCGAAGTCTAGTACGCGTGCTCACTTGATGCAAGCAACTTACTAAAGTATAGTTCCAATCAAGCGGCGGCCAGACACCTGGACCAGTTCCGCCTCCAAGCAACGTGTGGACGAACGAGGTGAGCAGTTGCGCTCGGGCGCAGACGCTCACCGTTAGGAAGGAAGCGATACCTGATGGCAGATAACGGCCAAGGACTAGACGCGATGTTCTGCGACCTAGAAACGGGCGTGTGCGGCCCAGCCGACACGCAGGACGGCACTGAACAGGCCCCGAAGCTGACGCAGCTGCGGCCGCCGGCTAAGAAGGTCGACCTGTACTACTTCACGGACCCCATCTGCTCGCACTGCTGGGCGGTCGAGCCAGTGCTCCGGCGCTTCGAGCACGAGTACGGCGACCACCTGAACGTGCGCGTGATCATGGGCGGCCTGCTGCCCAAGTGGGACGGCTTCGCTGACCGCGCCAACGGCATCAGTAGCCCACAGGACGTGGCTCATCACTGGCGCGAGGTGGGTGAGGTCTCACGCATGCCCATCGACGGTTCGCTGTGGCTGCACGACCCTGTCACTTCGTCGTTCCCTCCCTCCCGCGTGTACGCGGTCATCAAGGAGAGGGACGAGGAGCTAGCGCGTGTGTTCCTCCGCCGGGCTCGCGAAGCCGTGTTCGCGTTCGACCGCAACATCTCTGACCCGGCGGTACTCACCCAGATCGTGGATGGGCTCGACCATCCAGAGTTGAGTGGCAGCGCCGTGGTAGCCGAAGCCGATTCCGAGAAGGGGCACAAACTTCTCGACCGCGACATCTCGCTGGCGCGTGAACTAGGCGTGCGCGGCTTCCCCACCATCTTGCTCATGGACGAGGACGGCATGGGCACGAAGGTCACCGGGGTCAGGCCCCTCGAGACGTACGTAGATGCCCTGGCCCAGGTGCTGGGAGAGGGCGCATCGCTCCGCAAGAGCGAACTGCCGCCCCTGGACGAACTGCTCGAGCGCGAAGGGCGGCTCTTCGCCAAGGAGATCGAGATGTACTACGGCGTAGCGCCGGACTCAGTGGCCGAGTACGTCGAGGAGCACACTAAGGCGGAAGGGCGCCGCGCAGGCGCCGTGTTGGGCGAGACGTACTGGGAAACAACGAGCGTCGCCAGCGGGGTTGCTACGGCGGCTGATTAGTACTCAAGGGCTGATTAGTACTCAAGTTAGTACTCAAGCATCCGACGCTGGTCCGTACCAGGTGGTGGACGACTGGGGCCGGAACCCTAGACCTTGGTATAGCGCGGCGGCTGCGTCCGTAAAGTACGAGACCTTCACCCGCCGCGCACCTTTCGCCAGGAGTCTCTCGATTCCCTCTGAGAGCATGGCCCGCGCCAGGCCGCGGCGCTGGAACTCTTCGTCTATCCGCACGGGCTCCACGAGCCCAACCTTAGTGACCGGATCGAACCAGTAAAGCGAATAGCCGGCCACGCGGCCATCGTCGCTTTCCAATGCCAGGTCGAGTGCGGGATCGTAAAGGGAGCAGCCGGCCAGGCGCTCCGCCACGTGCTCGCCGTTGCGGTGCCGCATGGGGTGCGGAGCGTCTAGCCGCTGCGTTCGGTCTACCAGCGAGAACCCCGCTGGCAGCTGGGCTGCGGCGGGCCGGTCCGCCTTGCTTAGCCAAGCGGTGTGGTCGTGCTCGAGAGCGACCAGACCGGCGCGCTCGGCTAGGCCCCGGTAAAGCTCGTTCGCGTCGTCGACGGCAACTTTGAAGTTGGCAGTTGAGTGCTCCGTTCCCAGTTCCAGAGCCCGTTCCCACACGGCAACCGGATCGGGCCCCGCTACGCCGGGTACGACCACCGGGTCGCACTGCCACGTTCCGCCCTTCCAACTCGTGAGCAGCACGCCGGCCACGGGTCCGTCCGCGTCGAGCCAGAACGGCTTCTTTACCGCGTCGGAGTCGCGAGCGGCTCGCCACCACCACTGCACGTCCGCTGCCTCCCAAAGACCAGCGTGCGGATGGGCCAGCCTGGCGCGCTGTAACAACTGGGTGGCAAGCTGCAACGCCTGCTCGCCGCTTGCGCTGACTTCCTTAAGGTTCCGTGGGTCTCTCATGGGCGTGGCAGACGCAGCGTCAGCGGCCGGCCACGCGCTCGCCGGCCGCAACCGGGAACGGCAGCTTGTTATCCGGGGTGGGTATCGGACAAGTGGCGTACGGCGTGTGCGCGCACGGCGGGTGGTAGGCGCGGTTGAAGTCGAGCGTCGCCCGGCCGTTCAGCGGAGCGTCGGTGGTCAGGAACCGGCCACCCGAGTAGGTGACGGGGCCAGCCTGCGGCCTGTCGTAATCCTCGTTGGAGGCGTCACGGAAGTTGATGAACAACCGCCCGCCGCCGGCGTCCGTGGCCAGCAGCGTGTGAGTGGTGTCGCCATGCTGGAAGCGCACCCGACCCGCTACCCGCTGCATGCTCACCTGGCCTATGACGTTGCTCACGGGTACCGTTTCGTTAGCTTCAGGCTCGAGGAACTCTGCGTCGAGCACCCATTCCAGCGCCGGCTCGAACCAGGCGACGTCGTCGTCAGCGTTCTTGGTGCCGGCGGCTACCGGATCGTAGACCCGCACGCCCCACAGGTCGCCGCGCCGAACGATGTTCACGCGTGCCGGGGTCGAGGCGTGGACCGTGAAGGCAGTGTCGCTCTGCGCGACCAGGGGCTCGGTGAGAGCACCGGCCTCGGTGCTCAGGTCGGCACCCGGCGCGGGTGTGATGGTGAGGTCGTCGCCGTCCACGGACAGCGTGGCTACCGCAGCAGGGAAACGCTCAGCCAGGCTCACGGTTGCGCCGGGGGTGGAGCCGACCTCGTTGGGTCCCGCCTCCAGCCAGTCGAGCGAGGTGATGGCCCACCAGCCGAACGGGTGCGCCAGGCTGAAAACGCGCTTCCGGCGCCAGGCCAGCAGTTCCTGGGTGAAGGCCGGCTGCGGGGGCGTGATGGTGGGTTCGGGGGTCGGCAAAGTATCGCTCATCGTCGTTCGATTGTAGGCTGCGATCCTTTGTCACAACGTTGCAAGGCGCTCGGTGGTTGCGGCGTCGCGCGCGAGAGGCAATAGCGCGGCGAAGAACAGCTAGCCGCAGACCGGGTCCACCGCTAGTAAGGCACGTAAGTCAGGCGCACGGTCTCGGGCCCGATCCGGTCGACCCCAGCGAACCGTAACGGCGGCCGCGGCCTGGCGAAGTACGGCTTACCGGTGCCGAGCACGTACGGCCGCAGGTACAGGCGGTACTCGTCTATGAGGCCCAGGTCGGTGAGTGAGCCCGCCAACTCGGGGCCGGCCACGTCGATGTCGCCCTGCACCTTGTTCTTCAGGCGCCGCACGAAACTGCCTAGGTCCCCGTCCACGAGCGTGGCGTTAGGGCCCCCGGCGTCGAGCGTGCGAGAAACCACCCACTTCGGTTTGGAGCGCAGCACCCGCCCGAACTCACTCTCCAACTCGGTGTACTCCGGCCTCTCCTCGTCCCAGTAGCGCATGGTCTCGTAAATGCGGCGTCCGTAGAGACAGCCCGCCACGCTGCGGACCTGCTCAGTGAAGTGCACGAAGACCTCCTCGTCGGGGCCGGGCATCACGAGCGTTCCGTCCACGTCGTCAACGTAACCATCGAGTGACTGCATCATCCCGTAAACCAGCCTCGCCATGGCGTCACCTTCCGTTCCGGACGCGGGTTTTCCCCGCTGGCACAGTATGCAGCCCAGCGCGGGACCCGTGTGAGCTTAGAATCCCGTAGTGCAGACCCTACTGGCCGGCATGGGCCTCAGTTTCTCGCTGATAGTGGCGCTCGGAGCTCAGAACGCCTTCGTGCTGCGTCAGGGCTTGCGGCGCGAGAGGGTCGGCGTGGTCGTGACCATCTGCACCCTGTCCGACGTACTGCTCATCTTCGTCGGCGTGGCCGGTCTGGGTTACCTGCTCGACAGGGTGCCTTGGCTCGAGCAGGTGGCGCTCTGGCTGGGCGCCGCGTTCCTGGTGGGTTACGCGTTGTTCGCTGCCAGGCGCGCCCTGAACCCCAGCGGTGAAGGCCTGAAGCCCGCGGATGGCGAGGCCGGCGCGAAGCAGGCGGCGCTCGGGCCCATAGTGCTCACGGCGCTGGCGCTCACGTGGCTCAACCCGAGCGTCTACCTCGACACGGTGTTCCTGATCGGTTCGGTGGCGGCGTCGCATGGCGACGCTCGTTGGCTCTTCGCCCTGGGGGCTAGCCTAGGCAGCGCCACCTGGTTCTTCGCGCTCGGCTTCGGGGCGAGGTACCTGTCGCGGCTCCTGCGCACGCAGCGCTCATGGCGCATCCTCGACGGCGCCATCGCGTTGGTGCTGCTGTTGACCGCGGTCAGGCTCGTGTGGTGAGTGAGTAGCTGCCCGGGCGGCGCGTTCCTCGCTCCACGCTCGATCTGCTGGTCCTAGTCCTGCAGGACGACCCTGTCGATAGCGAACTCTAGGTTCACGGCCAACGACTGACCGGTGGGTTCACCGGTCATGAGGCTCTCGTAGTGGTCGAGTTGCCCCGCGGCTGTGCCGACCAGGCGCCAGACCCCGGCTTCCACCTCTTCGGTTTCCAGCACCGTTATGACTGCCTCGGTCGAGGTGTACAGGTCCCGGAAGGCCGATGTAGTGGTCCTGGTCGTGGTGGTAACTTGAGAGCCAACAGTGCCGCTTCGGTCGGCACCGGTCGAGTCTGCGAGGGAGCGAGAGCATGAGAGTGACTTTCAAAGACGGTGCCGAAGGAGCCAACCAGTTCAACGCTTTGCTGGACAAGATCCCCGTCCGGGACCTGGCTAATCGGCTCGGCACGGACGAGGAGACCGCCTCCGAGGCGCTGGTGGCCGCGCTGCCGGCTCTGCTCGCCAGGCTGCAGGACAACGCCAGCTCGCAGCAGGGCGCGGCTTCGCTCGCGTCTGCCCTCCAGCAACACAACAACGACCTCGCCCGCGGTTCCCAGGTGAACCTGAGCCAGGTCGACACGCAGGACGGCAACAACATCCTCAGGCACGTGTTCGGCGATCAGCGTCAGGACGTCACGCGGCAGTTGGCGGGTAACACCAACAAGGCCTCCAGCGGGCTTCTCGATTCTCTTCTGCCCATGCTGGCGCCTATCGCCATGAGCTTCATCTCCAACCAGCTGCTGGGTGGCGGCCAGCGGAGCCAACAGGCGCAACAGCAGCAGTACGCTCAACAAGCCGCTACTTACGATCACGGTCCCGACTTAGGCAGCCTGCTGGGCGGGCTGCTAGGCGGCCGCCAGGCGGGTCAGCAGCAGAGCGACTCCGGCCTAGACATCGGTGGTTTGCTGGGCGGGCTCTTCGGCAAACGCAGCTAACGCTGTAAGCCGTGTCACGCAGGGGTAGCGACTTGGGGGTGGGGCGCGCTGGGTTCCCGTTCGGCCGCGCCGCGCTCATCATGCATGGCCTAGCCTTGTTGCTCCTTGTGCTTATGGGGGTATGGGGCGCGCTGCTCTACCCGACCCTGCCCGACGTCATCCCCACGCACTGGGACATGAGTGGCGAACCCGACGCGTTCAGCCAGCGGAGCCTCGGCGGTGTGTTCGGCGCGCTGTTCGTGGCGGCCGGCATGGCCCTCTTCGTGCTCGTGCTCCACTACCTAGTGATCCGCCTCCCGTACCAGACGCCTACCGAGCGCCGCGCGCAGGACCTCACGTTCGGCTACGTGAACCTCTCGCTGGTAGTGCTCATCGCCTGGGTGAGCTACGCCGGCTGGTACGGGCTGAGCCTCGGCCCGCTTTTCATAGTCTTCGCCCTCTTCGCCGGCGTGCCGGTGCTCATCATCATGGGACTGCACCTGCCCAAGATCATGGCGGAGCGCAAGGCCATGCTCGACCCTGGCGACCCGAGCCTCGACTCCCGCTACTGGGTACTGGGCGGCATGTTCTACAGCAACCCGCGCGACCCGCGCGCGTTCGTGCCCAAGGCGCCACATATGGGCACGGGCTCGACCATGAACTTGGCCACCCCCGTCGGCCGGCTCGTGCTGATAGCGCTGGTGCTTGTGGTGGTCGGTAGCTTGGCGCTCACGTTCTTGCTCTGAGGTACGCAGCCTGCCGAGGGGCCGTCACTGACCGGGTTACGTGCCCGGGGTTACAGTCGTGAATGACCACAGCAGCGGAAGCAGCAACCAAAGCAACGGAACTGAAGCGGCTCCATGAGGCGCCCGAGATCCTCCGCGTGGTGAACGTGTGGGACGCCATCACCACCAAGGTGGTGTCCAGCCTCGGCGCCACCAAGGCTATAGCCACTGCCGGCCACTCAATTGCGGCCGCGCACGGTTACAAGGACGGCACCATCCCGCTCGAGCTGGCCCTTGCGGCCGTGGAACGCATAGTGGGCGCCACCGACCTACCCGTAACGGCCGACTTGGACGCCGGTTTCGATAACCCAGGGGAGACCATCCGCCGCGCGATCGGCATAGGCGTAGTGGGAGCCAACGTGGAGGACCGGCTGAAGCCCACGGCAGAATTCGCGCGTGACGTGCAGGCCATCGTGGCCGCTGGCGAGGCCGCAGGCGTGGCGTTCCAGTTGAACGCCCGCACCGACGCCGTGCTCAAAGGCGGCGACAAGCCCATGGACCAGAAGCTGGCGGACGCAATCGAGCGCGGGCGCGCCTACCTCGAGGCCGGCGCCAGCCTGATCTTCGTGCCCGGCAAGCTAGACCGGGCTGCAACGGAACAGCTGGTGGCGGGCCTGGGGCGGGGCAAGCTCAGCGTCATCGGCGTGCCCGGTGCCCTCAGCGCCAAGGAGTACGAGCAGTTGGGCGTGGCGCGCATCTCGTACGGGCCGTGGACGCAGAACTACGCTCTGAATGCCTACCTACAGCTAGCCGAGAGCCTTTACGCGGACGGCACGGTGCCGGAGAGCACCAAGGCGCTGAACTGATGCTCTAGCCGGCAGTTGGTTCGTCGGCGTTCTCGCGCGCGATATCGCGCGCCCAGCGTTCCGTACCCGCGGTTATCTCGCTCGCCATATCGTTCAGGAAGCGGATGACGGCGTCGCGCTCCTCACGGGTCAGGCGCGCCGCGGCGTGAAAACGCTTGCTCTGCTGGCGGCCCACGGTGTGCATAGCCGCTTCGTGCGTGGCGGGGGTGATGGCTATGGCGAGAGCGCGCCTGTCGGATGGGTGCGGCTCGCGGGTGATGTGGCCGCCGGCTTCAAGGCGATCCAGTAGCTTGGTAGTGGAGGCGGTGGAGATGCCCAGGTGCGCGGCTATGGCGCCGGGCGTGGCGACCATGCCGCGGTTCTTGGCCGCGATCAGGTAGTGCAGGGCCCGCATGTCGTTGCGGTTGAGCTTCATGTACTCGAGGGAGGCTTGGGTCAGCGCCCGCTCGGCGTCGCCCAGTCGCGCCAGAGCGGTCATGAGCTCACCTATCTGCTTCACGTCCTGGTCGTCCATGCCCGTGCGGTCTACTAGCCTGCCTTCCGGATCGCTGGTAGCCAGGTAGTACAGCGCCTCGGAGACCAGATCCGGAGCTTCGGGCCTGTCTGTCATAGCTGCACTTTACAGCAAACAGACTACGTGCTAGGTTGCTTGCTAGCCTAACTAGCAACTAGCTGGGTTTAGGTTCCCCCGGAGGTCCACCATGGCTCATCGGCCGACCGGCAGCGCGCCCGGTTATCAAGCGCCCAACGACACGAACCCCGGCAGCGGCCGGCGCTGGCTTAGGCGACTGCTGCCCCTCGTACTCATAGGCGTCTGGCTGGCTGCTACCGGCGTCGGCGGGCCGTACTTCGCCCGCGTCGGCGAGGTTTCATCGAACGACCAGACCGCCTACCTACCCGGGTCGGCCGACGCCACACAGGTGCAGGCGCTGCTGGGCGAGTTCAGCGGCTCCGGCGCGCTGCCCGCCATCATCGTGTTCGAGAGCGAGGAGCCCCTCACCGACGAGCAGCGCGCGCAATTGGCGGAGGGCCTCAGCGCCGTAGCTGAACTGCCCGGCGTGAACGACGGCGTGTCTCCCGCCATCCCTTCGGCCGACGGGCGCGCTGCTCAGGCGTTCGCGCTGGTGGGCGGCGAGCAGTTGCCAGGGGAGAGCGTGGCTGAGCTGCGCGCCACGTTGCAAGAGAGTGTTCCCGCAGGCGTGGACGTGTACGTGACCGGCCCCGCCGGCTTCGTGGCTGACCTCGGCGCGGGCTTCGCGGGCATAGACGGCCTGCTGCTCATGGTGGCCCTGCTGGCCGTCTTCGTCATCCTCTTGATCGTGTACCGCTCGCTGCTGCTGCCCCTGGCCGTGCTCACCACCAGCATGGCGGCGCTGTGCGTGGCGCTGCTCACCGTGTGGTGGTTAGCCAAGGCCAACATCCTGCTGTTCAGCGGTCAGACGCAGGGCATCCTCTTCATCCTAGTTATCGGCGCCGCCACGGACTACTCGCTGCTGTACGTGGCCCGGTACCGCGAAGCGCTGCGTGTTCAGCAGGACAAGGGCGTGGCCACCCGCCAGGCTCTGAGGGGCTCATTCGAGCCGATCGTGGCCTCCGGGAGCACCGTCATCGCGGGCCTCCTGACGCTGCTGTTAAGCGACCTCAAGTCGAACAGCGCCTTGGGTCCCGTTGCCTCTATCGGCATCGTGTTCGCCATGCTTTCCGCCCTAACCCTGTTGCCGGCGCTGCTCTACCTGTTCGGCCGTGCGTCGTTCTGGCCTCGCCGGCCCAAGTACGAGCCCGAGGTGGTGGCCGCCGCAGGAGGCATGCCCGCCAGTGGCCCGTGGGCCTGGGTGGCGCGCCTCATTCCGCGCAAGCCGCGGCTCATCTGGATAACCACCACCGCCGTGTTGGCGCTCGGGGCCCTGGGCCTGACCCAGCTCGACGCCGTGGGCGTGCCCCAGTCGGACCTCATCCTGGGAGCCTCCGAAGCGCGCGACGGCCAAGTGGCCCTCGGGGAGCACTTCCCCGGCGGCTCCGGTAGCCCCGTCATGGTGGTCGTACCGGAAGCCAGCATGCAGACCGCCGCCGACCTGCTGATAGGCCAGCCCACGGTGGCCAGCGTGGCCGTGGTGTCCGCCGGCAGCGCCAGCGGCACCGCCACGATCACCAAGGAGGGCATAAGGGCGTCCGGACGGCCAGGCGCGACCCCGCCTGCGCCGACGGTAGTGCGCGGCGATGTGCTGCTGCAGGCCACGCTGACCGGCGCCGCCGACTCGGACGAAGCCGTGGCGGCCGTGAGGCAGATCCGCTCCGAGCTGAGCGCGACCGTGCCGGGCGCCTTGGTGGGCGGCGTGACCGCCACAGCTATCGATACCAACGACGCCTCCATCCGCGACCGCAACCTGATCATCCCCGTGGTGCTCGTGGTCATAGTGCTCATCCTCATGGTGCTGCTGCGCTCCGTGCTGGCGCCCGTGCTGCTGGTGGCCACCACGGTGCTATCGTTCGGCACCGCGCTCGGTGTGGCGGCGCTGCTCTTCAACAACGTCTTCGGCTTCCCGGGCGCCGACCCGGCCGTGCCTCTCTACGCCTTCGTGTTCCTGGTGGCGCTGGGCATCGACTACAACATCTTCCTCATGACCCGCGTAAGGGAAGAGGCGCTGGTGCACGGCACCCGCAAGGGCGTGCTGCGTGGCCTGGCCATCACTGGCGGCGTCATCACCAGCGCCGGGGTGGTGCTGGCTGCTACCTTCGCGGCCCTGGGTGTGATACCCATCCTGTTCCTCGCCCAGATCGCCTTCATCGTGGCGTTCGGGGTGCTGATCGACACCTTCGTGGTGCGCAGCTTCCTCGTGCCGGCGCTCGTGTACGACATCGGGCCCGCCGTTTGGTGGCCCTCGAAGCTGGCGCGTGAGGACGCCACTGAGAAGGGCCCCAGGGTCGCCGAAGTGACTACGGAGACCGAGGGGCACAGCGCGAGCGCGCTGCCTGCCGATGCCCGGTGGTCACACGGCGATTAGGCGCTCGACGATGACCACGTCGCGCCACTCACCGTCCAGCATGGCGTGCTTCTCGTACACGCCCACCTCGCGGAAGCCGCACGCCTTGAGGAGGGCGCGCGACGCGAGGTTCTCGGGGAAGACCCGGGAGACGACCTTCCAGAAGCCCGCCGAGCGGCAGGCAGCGAGGAACGCCTCCAGCAACGGCTGGCCGATGCCTTGTCCCCGCGCTTCGCGAGCCACGTAGATGGAGAACTCTGCGATTCCGGCGTAGCACTCCCGCGGGCGGTAGCTCGAGGCAGCCGCCCACGCTACTACCTCGGCGCCTAACTGGCTGACCAGCACCGGGTGCTGCGCGTCGCCGATCCACGCAGCAACTTCGTCCTTGGTGCGTTCCCGGGTCTCGAAAGTGGCGATGCGATCTCGGATGCCTTCGTTATAGATGGCCGCGATGAAGCCAGCGTCCGAGAGGGTCGCGGGCCGTACTGAGGCTATCAACTTCGTTCCCACAGGGTGATCGTAATGCTCGGGCGGTCAGCGCAGTGCGGGGAGGCACTTCAGACTTCGATGACGCTAAGTCCGGGCACTCCGCCGCACCCTTTCACGCTTCCCTAACCCCTACCAACCCGGCGCAAGCGGCGTTGTAGGATGTTGCCTTCAGGCGAAGCCGCACGCAGCGCCGCTCAAAGCGAACGCCTGACGCCCCTGGGAGGCTGAACGTGAAGACCGCCGTAATAAGACGATTCCTTCTGTCCCTGGCTTTTCTCGCCCTTCTAGGTGGTGCCGCGCTAGCGCAGGTGGAGCCCCTCAACCCGCCCGAGCGCGTGAGCGTGGCGTACGTACCCATCATGAAGTTCGCGCCCCTCTACGTGGCGGCCGAGCGTGGCCTCTTCGAGGCACTGGGGCTCGACGTCGAGATCAACCGCGTGGCCTCCGGCACGGAAGCGATAGCCTTCCTCACCGAAGGGCAGATCGACGTGGGCGGCATCGCCATCGTCACCTCCCTCTGGAACGGCTGGAACCAGGGGCTCGACATCCGCGTCATAGCCCCCGGCGGCCTTGAGCCGTTCGAGAACAGCCCCACCAAGCTCATGGTGCGCACCGAGCTCTTCGAGTCGGGCGCCGTTACTAGCATCGACGACCTGCGCGGCCGCACCGTCAGCGTGGCCGGCGGTCCTGGCAGTGGGGGAGAGTACCTGGCCGCTAAGGCGCTCGAGCGTGCCGGGCTCACCATCCGCGACGTGAACCTCATCAACGTGGCCAACCCCGACATGCCCGCCAGCTTCGAGGGCGGCGCCATAGACGCGGGCATCCTCGGCTCGCCTTATGCGCAGCAGGTGGAGGAGGCCGGCTTCGCCGTGGAGCTGGCCGGCGACCTCACCCCGGGCGCAATGACCGTGGCTTTCGTGGGCTCCAACAACTTCGTGACCAACCGGCCCGAAGTGGCGCAGCGCTTCGTGCTGGCGCTCATGCAAGCCGCGCGCCTCATGCAGGGCGACGACTTCCTCAGCCAGGAGAACGTGGATTCGTACCTCACGTACGTGAGCTCCACCCCCGAAGCTGTGGCCGGCGACGCGCTGCTGGTGTTCGACCCCAACCAGCAGATCCCCGTGGCGGACCTCGCCGACGTGGAACGCACCCACCGCGAGAACGGCCGCACCGAGTACACCGACGTGCTGGACCTCAGCAACGTGGTGGCTTCCGAGTTCACCGACTGGGCCCTGGAGCAACTGGGAGCGTACGGGGAGTAGTTGCCAGACGCGTCACCCAAGATCTCGGCTAGGAACGTCTCGAAGTACTTCGAGACCGCCCACGGCACCGGCGTCGCCCTCCAGGACTTCGACCTGGAGGTGCGCGCCGGCGAGTTCGTGTGCATAGTCGGGCCCTCGGGCTGCGGCAAGTCCACCTTCCTGCGCATACTGGCGGGCCTGACCCCGCATAGCGCCGGCACCGTGGCCATAGCGCCCGGCGCCCCCGGCAAGCCGCTCAACAGCGTGGTGTTCCAGGAGTACGCCATCTTCCCGTGGAAGACGGTGCTCGATAACGTGGCCTTCGGGCTGCAGATGCGCGGTGTGGGCAAGAAGGAGCGTTACGAGGTGGCGCGCCAATGGCTGGCCCGCGTGGGCCTCGCCAAGTTCGAGAACTACTACCCCGCCCAGCTCTCGGGCGGCATGAAGCAGCGCGTGGCCATAGCCCGCGCGCTGGCCAACGACCCAGAAGTGCTGCTGATGGACGAACCCTTGGGCGCACTGGACGCGCAGACAAAGACCGTACTGCAGGGCGAGCTCATGCGAATCTGGGAAGAGCACCGCAAGACCGTGGTGTACGTGACCCACTCCATAGACGAGGCCGTGCTGCTGGCCGACCGCGTGGTCATCATGACCGCGCACCCCGGCACCAACAAGACCGAGTTCGAGGTCGACCTGCCGCGCCCCCGCACCGTTGCCACCACCGCCACGCCCGAGTTCGCGGCCATGACCGGCCTCGTATGGCAGGCGTTGGAGGACGAGGTCCGCAAAGCGATGGCCGACCAGTGAGCCTGCCAGCCTGGCTGGTGTGGCTGCTTACTCTGGCCGTGGTCGGGCTGTTCGTTTACGCCGCTGACCGCTTCGGCAAGCGCGTACCCGTAAAGCGGCAACCGCTTTACAACCGCCTGCTGGCTATAGGCTTCCCGCTTCTCTTGTTGGTGGCGTGGGAGTTGCTCGTGAACTGGGGCTACCTGAACGGTCGCTGGTTCCCGCCGCCCACCCGTATTGCGGCGGCCTTGTGGGACCTGATCGTGTCGTTCGACCGCTTCAACAAGACCAGCCTGCTGGGCAGGCCGTGGCTCATTCCCTCCGTGCTGCCCGAGCAGGGCTGGCGCGGGGCGTGGGGGCTCGTAACCGAGAGCCACGTGCTGGCTACCCTATTCCGGGTTGCTTTGGGGTTCGTCATCGGCGCCGCCCCCGGCGTGCTTGTCGGCATGGCTATGGGCCTCAACAAGACCATCCGGCAGATGCTCGACCCCATCATGTCGGCCATCTACGTGCTGCCCAAGATAGCCATCTTCCCGCTCATGATGCTTATCTTCGCCAACCCCTTCGGTGAGGGGCCCAAGGTGGCGGTCATCGCTATCACCGCCTTCTTCCTCATAGCCATCAACACCATGGCCGGGGTGCGGGGCATAGAGCCCGTGTACCTCGAGGCCGGCCGCAACTTCGGCGCCGGCCGCTGGCAGATGCTCTGGCATGTGATCGTGCCCGCCGCGCTGCCCATCATCTTCTCCGGCCTGCGCATAGCCCTCGGCTCCGCTCTCATCGTCATCGTGGCGGTGGAGTTCATCCGCGCCCAGCAGGGCGTGGGTTACCTGGTGTTCTACTACTGGCAGGTGCTGGCCATAGACAAGATGTACGCTTCGCTGTTCGTGGTCATGCTGCTCGGGGTGGGTCTTACCTGGTTGCTGCAGTGGATAGAGCGGCGCGTTATGCCCTGGCGGCGTTGAGGTGCGGACGCCACGCTTACGGGCTATGGTGACGGCATGTCACGATTGCGTCTTCCTTTCGTCCTGATAGCGGCACTCTTACTGACTCACACTCTGGCGCAAGGCGACTGGTTCGAGACCGGCAGCCTGACCACCGTCATCGGTGGTGAGGAACGCCTGCTGCGCACGTACGGCACTTGGGTACCTGAGGACGTAGCCGACGGCGTGGAGGACCCGGACCAGCGTCGCCTGCTAGAGAGCGTTGCCGGCACCGAACAGCACACCGCCACGCACCAACTCACGCCCGAGATGTCGATGGGCGGCATAGTCCTCACCCCGGCAACCCTGTGGGTG
>JBBAFX010000003.1:0-35688 GCA_041655195.1 Trueperaceae bacterium | reverse complement strand
TGGTCCACGGCCGCGGCTCGGTCTGGGCGTTAGCACCAACCAGGCGTTCGGCCCGTTAGGCAACCTGATCATCGAGGGCTGGGGAGCGGTGGCGCCGCACCCGGCCGGGGGCGCCGCTGCGGAAGCGTCCCTGGCGGCGCGCGGCGTTATCGGCCCCGTAGCACTGCGCCTGGCGCTGCTCGGCTTCGGCGCCGATGTGAGCGTTTTCAGGCCGGCGCAGTTAGCGTCCGCCGAGCGGCCGCGCTTCACCGGGCCAGCGGGGGGCCTGCAGCTCTCGCTCACCTACCGCGTGAACCGTGACTTCATCCTGGAGGGCGCCCCCGAGCTGTACCTCACGCACTCGGGTCTGGCGCTGCGCGTGGACGCGGCGGCGCGGCTACTCAGGTTGCTGGGCGACAACGAACTACGCGTCGAGGTGCACGGTTACGGTGCGCCGGGCTTCGGGGCGGGGGCTGTGGCGGCGGGGGCGGCGGTCACTTTCCCGCGTGGGCGCGAACCGGACGTGACCGTGGGCGCCTCCGTGGGTTACTCCGGTAACGGCCTCTGGCCGGGGGTGCGGGTCAGTTTGGGCGAGCGCGTGGGTTCGGTGCGGCTCGACCTGGCGGCGGCGTTCGAACCGTACCGGCTCGACCTACCGGCCTTGCGCCTGACCGGCAGCGCGCGGGCGCCCCTGGGCGGTTCGCTGCCAAGCGGCACGGAGCTGGTGGTGGACGCGGCGGTCGCTTCGGACCTTGGCCTTACGGGCAGCGCACCCCTGCAGGCCTACGCGGGAGTGGCCCTGGCCTTCCCCGTGAACCTGCGCTGAAGGGCCCCTGCGGCTAGCGCGGCAGCAGTTCGCCCGTGCTGAGATCGAGCTCGTAAACGCCCGTGTCCGGCACGGCGCGCAGGTACGAGCGCGCACCCTGCGGGCCCGTCAGCTCGAAGGTGCGCAGGCCCGGCTTGAGGCCCACGGCGTAGGAGCCGTGCTGCGGCTCGCCGTCGATGCTGACGTGCACCTCGCGCCGCTCAGCCCAGTACACCAGCGGCACACTGACCGGCGTGAGCGTGGCGTCCAGGCGGGTCACCAGGTAGTTCCGCACGAGGACCTCGAAGGTCTCCTCCACGAAGCCGTCGCGCTGCAAGGTCACGCGGTGCGTGCCCGGCAGGGCCGACAGCGCCACGGGGGTGGTGCCGCCGGGTACGCCGTCCAGCAGCACGTTGGCTCTGGGCGTGGCGGTCACCTGGATGCTGCCACCGGAGATGGCGGTCATGACCACGTGCACGAACGAGGTGTCGCCCGCGCGGAGTTCGATCATGCGCGCGTCGGGCAGGAAGCCCTCCTTGCGCAGCTCCAGTCGGTAGCGGCCGGGCGCCAGCATGGCCACGTCTAGCTGCGAGGTGCGGCCGATGGACACGCCGTCCACGAAGACCTGCGCCTCGCCCGGCTCACTAGAGACGAAGAGAGCCGCGTCGCCCTTAGGCAGCTCCACGGCGGCGCTGGTGAACGTGGCTACGGCGGCCGCCAGCTCGTCCACGGCCGGCGCCGGGTTCCTGGGGTCGAGCGGCACGGTCATGAGGTCCGAGCTACGGTTGCGCTCGGCGTCTACGACTATGAGGTTGACAGCGTAGGGCTCCCCGCCAGTGTTGGCCGCGGCGGCGATCTCGCCACTTATGGCGTAACGCGCGGAGTCGAGTTCGGCTATCAACACCGCGAACTCGGGTTCGAGCGAGCCGGCTATGCCGGCCGTTATGAGCTCGCCGTTACGGACCTCTAGGCCCGTGGCGCGGCCCACCTGGGCGCGGAAACTAGACATGAACGAGCCAACGACCTCGGTGGGAACGCCGCCCCTGGTGCCGAAAGTGGGCACGCTGATCTGAGCCAGCGCTACCTGCGCAAGTAGGAGTAGCAGGCAGAGGACAGCGCGGCGGAAGGATGGTGCGTGGGGGAGCGCTAGCCGCATCCTCAGAAGTATAGCCGTTCACCGAACTTGGTCATTATCGGTACGAGCCTCCACACTGGTATCCTTACGGCCATGCGTTACTTGGTGCTGAGCGACCTTCACGCCAACTTGCCGGCTCTGGACGCGGTCCTCAAGCACGCAAGGCCCCGCGGTTACGACGACGTGATGTTCCTAGGCGACGCGGTGGGTTACTACCCGCACGCCGAGGAGGTGGTGCAGCGCCTCATAGACCTGAACCCCAGCGTACGGGTGCTCGGCAACCACGACAGCGCGCTCCTGGAGCTGGCTTACGGCGAGCGGGGCGAGTACTGGGCTGCGGGCGTGGTCATGGAGGTCATCGACCGGCAGCTCACCACGCTGAGTTCTGACTCCATAGCCTTCCTGCAGACACTGCAGCCCGCGGTCAGCGGGGACGGATGGCAGGCCGTGCACGGCGCGCTCACGCGCCAGTGGGACTACCTCTCCACCATGACCGCCGCGCAAGACAACGTGAAGCTCATGGAGCAGAAGCTCCTCCTGGTGGGGCACACGCACGTGCCTAAGATCTTCGCCACCGTGAAGCACGGCCAGCAGGAGCTGTGGCGCACGATCGTCTTCTTCGACGAGGCCGAGAACAGCTACCGCCTGCCGCCGCTGGCCACCGTCATCGCTAACCCCGGCTCGGTGGGGCAGCCGCGCGACCAGGTGCCTCAAGCTAGCTACTTCATCTTCGATAGTGAGCGACGGCGCCTGCACCACCACAGGGTGGGTTTCGACGTGGCCGCCGTGCAGTCTGACCTGCGCGCCGCTGGCTACCCGGAGATCCTCGCCACCCGCCTCGAAGCTGGTAGATGACGCTGGCCGCACCCCTCACGCCCGTGGGGCACGCAGCGACCCTGGCGGAGCTGCGCGCGCTGTGGGCGGGCGGTCGTGGGCCGCGAACGTTGCTGTTCGCGGGACCCGAGGGGGTGGGCCGGCGCCACGCCGCCCGCTGGCTGGCCGCGTACGTGAACTGCGCCAGGCAGGCTGAGGCGCCGGGCGAGGACCCGTACGAGGCGCCGTGCCTGGAGTGCGAGAGCTGCCGGCTCATGCTGGCGGGCACGCACCCTGATTTCAAGGAGGTCAGCCCCGCGCTGACGACCGCCACCGGGCGCGCGAAGCGCAGCCTCGAGATCCGCATAGAGCAGTTGGTGCCGCGCGAGGGCGGCGAACCGGAGCCGCTCGGCCCGTGGCTGCTCACGCGGCCCCGCTACAACGTGCGCGTGGGGGTTATCGACCACGCGGACGCCATGAACGCTCCCGCCGCCAACTCGCTACTGAAGCTGCTGGAGGAGCCGCCCGCCTGGGCGCTGATAGTGCTGGTGGCTTCAGGGCCCGAGGCCGTGCTGCCGACCGTAGCGTCGCGCTCCAGCGTCGTGCGCTTCCGGCCGCTGTCCGAGGCGGACCTGGTCGCCGCGTTGCCGACCGTGGACCGCGACCATCCCGCTTTCCGGCTCGGCCAGCCGGGCGCGCTGCTGAGCGCCGAGGCCGTGGACGCTGCGGACGGCCCTGACGTCGGCCGGGCGGCTGCAGACGAGCTCCTGGCGGCGCTAACCGAGGACCTCTCGGCCACCCTGGCGGCGGCCGAAGCGTTCGGGGCAGCGCTCGGGGGCGCCATGAGCGGCGCCGCTAGCGGCGGCCCCGGCGGCCCTGGCCCGTTGGCGTGGCTGCGGCACGGCCTGCGGGCTTACGAGCCCACCCGTTACGCCGCGGCGCTGGACGCCGTGGAGCGCTGCGAGGAGGCGTTAGCGCACTACGCGCAGGCGCCCCTGGCCGCTACGGTGCTGGCGCTGGAACTACGCCGCGTGCTGGCGTGACGTGCGCCGTGACGTGCGCGTTGACCTGATGGCACTTCTTAGCCTGCTTGAACCTTACGACCGGTTAGCTGTCAGTTAGCGCCGCGCACCCGCGTGACCTCGTCCGCGGGGTACTCCTCCACGCCACCCTCGTCCGTCTTCAGCTCCACGGTGCCCTTGAGTGGGTTCAGTTTCACGACCCGGCCGCAGGTGCCGCTACCTTCGTGGCACGCCTTAGCGCCCTTGCGCGGCATGCCTTTCAACAGGTCGCGGTACATGTCGTGCTCGAACTGCAGGCAGCACATGAGCCGCCCGCACGGGCCGCTGATCTTCTCGGGGTTGAGGGGCAGCTGCTGGTCGCGCGCCATGCGGATGCTGACGGCGTTGAAACTCTGCAGCCAGGTGGAGCTGCACGAGCCGTCGCCGCACACGCCTAGCGTGCCGAGCATGCGCGCCTGATCGCGGGGGCCCACGTTGGCGAACTCTATGCGGGCGTCCGTGTGCGCCACTAGCTCCTGCGCCAGCACGCGCAGCGGCACCTGCTTCTCGCTCGAGTAACTAACCACCAGCAGGCTCTCGTCGATGGTGAACTCGAGCGCCACGATCTTCACGTCGGATTCTGCCTGGCGGGCGCGGGCGCGCAGTAGCCACTTCAGGTCCTCAGCTTTCTGCTTGAGGTCCGTGTACGCCTTCAGGTCGTCGTCCTGTGCGCCTCTCACGAAGTGGCCCTGGGGCTTCTCTATCTCCTTGACGCCGGTGCGCACCTTGCCCAGCTCCAGGCCGCGGCGGGTGACGACCACGCAGCGTGAGCCTATGGCTGGCGGGGTAGGGGGCGCCTCGAGGTAGTGGATCTTAGGGCCGTTATCGAACTTGACACCGATGCACTCAGGCATGGGGAATCTCCTGTTCACCCGCGCCGCGGGAGCGGCCCGCTCGGTCAACTTGGGGGCCTTAACGTCGGCAACGCGGTTCCGGTGCATTCTACTGCACGAGGCCGGCGTGACCTGAAACGCTTAGGAACCGAGCGCCGGCTGACCGCCAGCAGGTCAGGTAGCGAAGAGCGCCCGCTGCGCCACGGGCGCGAACGTTGTCCTGTGCTCCTCGCACGCGCCGAGCCGCTCCAGGGCGCGCAGGTGCTCGGGCGCTCCGTAACCCTTGTGGCGGCTGAAGCCGTACGCGGGGTAGCGGTCCTCGAGCTCGCGCATGTAGGCGTCGCGCTCGGTCTTGGCGAGGATACTGGCGGCGGCTATCTGGTAGCTGCGGGCGTCGCCGCGCGCTACGGCCACTTCAGGCAGGTCGAGACCGAGCTTCAGGTAATCGGTTACGAGGCCGCCAGCTGGCGGTGTTAGCTCGGCCACGGCGCGCCGGGCCGCCAGGCGGGTGGCGCCCAGTACGTTCAGGCTGTCGACCTCTAACGCGGTGGCTACGCCGACGGCGTAAGCCAGCGCCACCTCGCGCACCAGGCCGGCTAGCTCCTCGCGCTGCCGGGCGCTGAGTGCCTTGGAGTCTCGGAAGGGGAAGTGCGCACCTGGTGGCAGGATGACGGCGGCCGCCACCACGGGCCCGGCCAGTGCGCCGCGGCCGGCTTCGTCCACGCCCGCTACCAAGCTAACGGAGCGGCGCCAGAGTTCTGTCTCGAGTGACCAGTCAGGCTGCGGTGGGTGGTTAGTGACCCGCGACACTGAGCTCGACGCCCGTGGGGTCGGTGCTCACCTTGTCGGGGAGCGTGAAGTAGAAGGTACTGCCGCGCCCGACCTTGGATTCCACCCAGATCTTGCCGCCGTGCTTCTCGACGGCGAGCTTGCAGAAGGTGAGGCCCATGCCCGTGTCGTAACGGTCGTGGATGGTGTGGCGCGACTGTTCGAACGCGTTGAAGATGCGTTTCTGGTCGGCTTCCGGGATGCCTTCGCCGTCGTCGCGAACGCTGAGTACGAAGCCGTCCTCCTGCTTCCAGGCGCGGAAGTCTATGTAACCGCCACGGCGGGTGTGCTTGATGGCGTTGGCCATGAGGTTGGCCAGCACGCGCCTGAGGAGCTTGGGGTCGCCCACCACGCGGTCCGCTTCGGGCCTGACCAGGAAGCCGAAGTTGCGGTCGCGGGGGCCGCCACTGACGTCGGCCAGCGCTTCCTTGGCTAGTTCGGTGAGGCTCTCGATGACGGCGGGCTCGTACGGCATGTGGCCCTCCTTCATGCGCCTGACGTCGAGGATGTTCGCCGCCAGGTTGAGGAGGTGCTGGGACTCGGAGCGGGCCAGGCTGAGGAGTTCCTCGACCTCGGTAGAGTCGTTAGCGCCGAGCATGTTGAGCGAATGGTCCAGGAGCCCCATGACGCTGGAGATAGGGCTCTTGAGGTCGTGCACGAGCATGTGGATGAGGTCGTCCTTCATCCGCTCGCTTTCCTTGAACGCTTGCTCGAAGTTACGGGCCTGCTCCAGCGCGCGGCGCATGGCGCCTTCAGCGCGGCGGCGCTCTAGGAGGCGCGCCACGTACGACTTGAGCACCGCGGGCCTTGTGGGCAGCGTTAGGTAAGCGTCGACCCCGGCGCCCACCACCTGCGCCTGCAGGTCCGCGTTGTCGGGCCCCAGGTAGATGAACGGCACGTCCTCCAGGCCCTTGCGGCGCCTGAGGAGGGTGACGGGATCGAGGTGCTGCGCTTTCTGCGCCAGGCCGTGCTCGAGCACCAGCGCTTCGGGTACGCTGCCGCGCGTGTGGTACAGGAGCTGTTCGATGCTGCTGAGGACCTCAGAACGGAGGTTCAACTCGTCCATAACGGCCTTCATGCCCTGCCCACGCTCTTCGGTGGTCATGGCAATAAGGACGTAAGGCATGTTCTCGGCCACGAGGCAATGATAACAGGCGCACAAACGGTTCGGAGCGCGCTTCTTCCCATGGCGTTCGGCAATCCTTAGCGCCTGCCGACCAGGCTGTGACCCGCGCCCTGCTAGCATCTGTTAGCCGTGCTGGGTCCGCTGCAAACCGTCCAGTTGAGTGTAGGGCCGCTAACCTTCGCGTTCCCGGGGGCGTTGCTGGCTTTGCTTACGCTCCTCGTGTTCGTGCGGCGGCGGCAGACGACCTGGTGGCTGCGGGCGCTGGCGTTAGTCGCGCTGGTGCTGGCGCTGGCTCAGCCTTGGCTGCAGGTGCCCGGCGGTCACCTGGCGGTGGTGGTAGACGTGTCCGATTCGGTCGGCGACCGCGGTTTGCAGGCGGCTCGCTCCGTGGACCTGGGTCCCCTGGCCAGCGGTAGCGAGGTGGTGCTGGCCGCCGCCGACGCGGTGCGCGCCGCGAGCCTGCCCGCAGCCCCGCCCGCTACTCTCGACACAGGCGCCACCGACTTGGCGCGCGCCCTGCAGGTGGCCGTGGCCAACGGCGCCAGTCGCTTGCTGCTCGTTTCCGACGGCGTCACGCCGCCCGAACGGCTCCTGACCACCCTGCCGGCGGTGCCAGTCGACGTACTGGTCCTGCCAGGCGTGTCGGACCTGCGCGTGCAGGAACTGCTGCTGCCCAGCCAGGGAGCACCGGGGCAGGCGGTGGAGGGCGTGGTGGTCATCCGGTCCGACCGCGACACCAGCGCGCAGCTTCACGTGGAGGTGGGCGGCGTGGCGCTGCCACCGGTACCGCTGACGCTAACAGCGGGCCAGAGCGCCGTGCCGTTCGAGTTCCAGCTGGGGCAAGCCGGTAGCACGCCCGTGCGCGCCACCGTGACGGTGGACTTCGAACAGCCCACCAGCAACGACACGGCTTCCGGCGAGGTCTCTGTGCGGGCGCGGCCGCCGGTGCTGGTGATCGGCGACCCGGCCTTCGCAGCGCTCCTGAGCGTTCAGGGCATCGACGTGGTGCAGGGCGACCCCACTCACCTGGTGGCGCCCCTCCCCTACGGCGCCGTGATCGTGCGCGGCTCGTCCGCGCAGTTCACGGCTGGGCAGCTCGATCTGCTGCGCTCTTTCGTGGACGCGGGCGGCGGTCTGCTCATGACGGGTGGGCCCGACTCGTTCGGCTTCGGGGCCTGGTACCGCACGGCGGTTGAGGACGTGCTGCCGGTCACCACCGACCTGCGCACCGAGGTCTCCCTGCCGCTGGTGGCGCTGGTCATGGTCATAGACAGGTCACAGAGCATGGCCAGCGGCCGCCCTGCCAAGATCGAGCTGGCCAAGGAGGGCGCGCTGCAGGTGGTGGAGCTCGCGTACCAGGAGGACCTGCTCGGGCTCATAGCCTTCAGCGACGGGCCTGGAACGCGCTGGGTCTTCGAACTGCGGCAGGCCAGCGAGCGCGGCAAACGCGAGATGGCGGCAGGCATCCTCTCGCTGGGCACCTCGGGTGGCACGGTGCTGGAGCCCGCCTACGGGCAGGCGCTCGCGGCGCTGGAGGGCACGGAGGCTGCCGTTAAGCACGTGATCATCCTCTCCGACGGGCAGCTTTACGACGCGCCGTTCGGTCAGCAGGCGGCGTCACCGACCGACTTCGGCGCCATGGCCAGTAGCGCCCTTGCTAAGGGCATCACCACCTCCACCATCGCCATCGGCGAGGCGGCCGACTTCGCGCGTCTGGAACAGATAGCGGACTCCGGCGGCGGCCGCTACTACGCCGCGCTCGACGTCGACACGCTGCCGCGCATCTTCACCAACGAGGCTCTCACGGCCACCCGCGCGCTACTCGTGGAGGAGCCCACGGCGCCCACACCGCGTCCGAACCCGCTGTACACCTTCCCTGCGGCCTTGCCGGTGGTGGACGCTTACATCGCTACCAGCCTCAAGGCCGACGCGCAGGAGCTGTTAGAGGGCAGGGCGGGCGAGCCGCTCCTGGCCACGCGCCGGGCGGGGCTCGGGCGCACCGCCGCGCTGACCACCGACCTGAACGGCTGGGCGGGCGACTTCGGGGCTTGGCAGGACCTGCCGGGCGTGCTGGCTACCCTCACGCGCTGGCTGCAGGCGGTGCCGCCGGGCTGGAGCGCCACGGCCGTGCGGGAGGGTGCGGACCTGCTGGTAACGGTGGACGCGGTCGAGGGCGGCGATTACGTGAACAACGCCCGCATCGAGGCGCGCCACGACGGTCGGCAGCTCTTCCTGGAGCAGGTGGCGCCGGGGCGTTACGCGGGCCGGCTCCCGTGGACTGGCGGCACTGGCGAGGTCGTGCTGGTGTCTGACGGCGAGGTGGTGGCGCGCACGCGGGCCAGCGGACCTGATCCCGAGTACGCCGACATGGACGGCGCCGCGCTGCTGACGAACGTGGCGCTTAGGAGCGGCGGCCGGGTGGTGCAGGCGGGCGAGACGTACGAGGCCGAGCTAGCCACCGACCGGCGTCACCTGTGGCCTTACCTGGCGGTGGCGGGTCTGGCGCTCTTCATGCTGGAGCTCGTCTGGCGCCGCCGAGTGGCTTAGGGCCGCGCTACGCGGCGCTGTCACTCCTCAGGTTCGTCCTCGGGCCTCTCGAACGGCGCGTCGACCTCTTCCTTCATGACCTCGCGCAGCACGGCTGTGGCGTAGGAGCCCTTGGGCAGCGTGAACGCTAGCGTGAGCGCGCTTTCGCCCTCTGCCAGGCTGACGGTGCCGACCTCGGTGTCCGTGAGCAGCACCCGTGTCGAGCGCCGGTCGCCGTGGCGCGCGGTGAACTGCACCCAGCGCAGTCCGAACCGGTCCAGCACCGCCTGCTCCAGCTCGCCTGCCGCCATCACGGACTGCTTGACCTTGCGGCCGAAGAGCGGCAGTGTGGCGCTGATCTCGAGGCGCTCTGCGCGCGGTGTTTCAACGACTGCATCCTCCACCAGGAAGGTGCCGCCCGTGTCGTGCTTCCTGGCGTAATCGCCCGTGATGACCTGCTGGTAGAGGCCGAGCTCTATGCGGCGCGCCAGGAGGGCGTTGAAGAGCGTGGACTGCAGCGCGGAGAGGAAGAAGCGCTTGAGTCGGTGCCCGCCCGGTACGTCCTCGCCCCTCAGCACTCGTAAGCCGTCGTAAGCGTTGCCGCCGAAGCGCCCGAAGCGTTGCGGCCCGAACCAGTTGGGTGAGCCGCGTTCGGCCACGGCGGCGAGAGCGGCGCGGGCCGCCTCCTCGGCGCCTTGCGCCACGCCGCGGATGGTGATCTCGAAGCGGTTGCCCTGCAGGTGCCCGATGCCGAGCTTGTTGCGGTGGAAGCTCTCGTCGAGGATCCGCACGCCGGGTAGCGCCGCCAGCTCGCCGACGGCCTCCGGGTAGCGTTTGGGCACGCTGAGCCACTGCACGGTCACGGCCGCCTTGTCTTTCAGGCCCGCCACGCCGATGGCGCGCTCCTCCACCCCGCCACGCATGAGGGCCTGCACCAGCTCGCGCGTGTTGTAGCCGCGCTTCTCAACCAGCAGGTAGCGGTGGGAGCCCGTGCCTTCGGGCAGGTAGGTGGGGATCTCGGTGACGCGGAAGTCCTCCGGTACGGTGCGGACCACGCCGCCGGTGCCCGGGATGTCCGGGGTCACCAGCGGCAGGTCACTCCAGCGGAAGACGTAACGGTCGCGTTCGGCGGGTTCGCCGGTGGCCGGCTGGGTCACGCACGGCCCCGCCGGCTGCGGGTGCGGCGTTCCATGCGTTCGAGCATGAGGGCCCGGGCTAGGTCGAACCGCTCGGTGAGGCTGCCGGCCTCGAGGAGGCTCTGTTTGGCCTCGCCGGGTACGACGATGTTGGCCGCTATGAAGGAGGCCTGGTAGAAGCGATCGTCGGGTAGGTGCTTATCGATCTCGGCCCCGGCGCCCTGGTGGAAGCGCTTACCGGCGTAAGCGCGGAACGTGTCTAGCGCGTCCCAGGCGGCGATGGCCTCGGCGTTGGGGTCGTCGCGCCCCAGCGGGGCGGGCTGCTCGTAGGCGTAGGCCAGGGGGCGCGTGGCGCCACCGGGTTGCGCGATATCGACCACGCGCATGACCTTCACCTCGTAACGCTCCTGGCCGTGGACCAGCAACTCGAAGGTGCCGTCGGGGTTCTCCTCGGCGGTGAGGACGTGCACTAGCGTGCCGTAGCGCGCTACGCGCACAGCGGTGTCGCGGATGGCGGTGTGGTCCGGCTCGTACACGATGATGAAACGCTTGGGTTCCTGCTCCTGCGCCAACACCTCGCGCACGAGCTGCTTATAGCGCTCCTCGTGTACGTGCAGCGGGACCGTCATGCCTGGGAAGACCACGACGTCCAGTGGGAAGAGAGGAAGTTCATTCACACCCATACCGTAGCAGGGAACGGCCGGAACGCCTGACATGTAAGCGCATGGTGAAACGGGCATGAAAGGTGCAGGCCGGACGCTTAAGGTCCGGCCTGGACTGTGGCGGAGCCGACGGGATTTGAACCCGCGACCTTCTGCGTGACAGGCAGATATGCTAACCGCTACACTACGGCTCCACGCAAAATTGAGTGTACGTAAAGCGGGCCCGAACCGTCAAGGCGACCCAGCGCCTGCGGTGCGGTCTTCGTAACGTACCGCCGCGCGGTTCTGCCGCCCGGCCGGAGCCGTCACGCCGCTGCCCACAGCCCGAAGACGATGCCGGCCAGCATGAGCGAACCGATGACCAGGTTGGCGTTGAACGCTGCCAGCACGTCGCCCACCTGGCGCCGGCGTAGGGAGAGGTGCTGCCAGCCGAGCACGGCGGCGGTGACCGCCACTGAAGCCCAGTAGGGCCAGCCGAGGTCGACGAACATGGGTACGAGGGTGAACGCCGCCAGGGCCAGCAGGTGCAGCGCGAACGCCCAGGCCAGGGCGCCTGCGACCCCGAAGCGCGCGGGGATGCTGTGGACGCCGTGGGCGCGGTCGAACTCCAGATCCAGGATGCCATACACCACGTCGAAGCCCGCCACCCACGCTCCCACCCCGAGCCAGAGCAGCCAGGCGGCCGGCGCGAAGGCGCCCGTCACAGCTATGTAGCCGCCCGCCGCTGCGGCGCCGATGGTTACACCCAGCCACAGGTGGCAGGCCCAGGTGAAGCGCTTGGTGTAGGGGTAGAGAACGAGGAACAGGACCGCCACTGGCAGGAGTAGCAGCGTGAGGCGGTTCAGTAGCGCGCCCGCCACCAGCAGCAGCGCCAGGCCCGCGAGGGTGGTCCACCAGCCCACCGCACCCGAGAGGCGGCCGCTGGGTATCTCGCGCCCTTTCGTGCGGGGGTTCAGGGTGTCTATGCGGGCGTCGATGACCCTGTTGGCGGCCATGGCCGCCGTGCGCGCGCCCACCATAGCGAGGGTTACGAGCAGGAACGTGCGCCAGCCGGGCCAGCCGTCAGCGGCGATGAGCATGCCGCCGTACGCGAACGGCAGTGCGAAGAGCGTGTGCTCGAACTTGATGAAGGACAGGAAGGTGCCGAGGGGGCCGCGGGCGTTCACGGGCCCAATGCTACCCCTAGCGCGCTCGCTGCCGGCGTTGCCTGGCGGCACCGTTCGGGCCAGGTCTGTGGGTCCGGGGTGCCTTTGGGTTGCTTACGGTTACATGGAGTCGTCGTGATGGTCTTCGCGGCCGCGCGTGGCGCCCCGCCGCTCGTCGACCAGCACGAAGCCGTGCGCGGGCGGGCGGTTACTGAAGCGCACCAGTTCGCCGGGCACGAGCGGTGCGCCCTCGTGCTGAAGCACGCCCACCACTAGCGGCACGCCGGCGTCCATGACGGCCACGCGCCCCTCCACGGCGATCACGCGGGCCAGCACGTCGAAGCGGCTGACACCCGTGACCTCTATGCCAGGCTGAGCATCCTCTTCGTCGCTAACGCGCTCCACGCTTTCTGTTACGGGGTGGATGATCACCTGCGCCCGCCCGGGTCTGCCCAGGTACGGCCCGGTGCGCTCGAATAGTTGCACGAGGGTCTGGCCCGCGCGCGCCTCGAGGAGGGGGCTTCCCTCTGTATGCGGGAAAAGCTCGACGGTAGCGGCGTGTTCGCGCCAGCGTGCTATGAACGCTTCGGGTGAGTCTTCGATCATCCCTGCGCATTCTACTATCCCGGGTAGCGGCGCCAGCGCGTGCTAAACTGGCGCCCGTGATTGGGAAAGCCCTTACTGGAGCAACTCGGACCCTCGCCCACCTTCATGGGGGCGGGGGTTCTTCGATTATGGAGGAACGATGCTGAACCGATTGGCCGAGGTGCAGGCCTTGGACCTGGAGCTGGACAGCCTGGAGCAGGAGCGAGGCCAGGTCCCCACTGAGCTGCTGGAAGCGCAGGAGCACCGCCGCAACTTGGACCGCACTATCGAGGTCCGCACCCAGGAGCTCGGTGACCTGCGCCGAGCCGTGAACGCGAACGAGCTGGAACTTAAAACGCTGGAGGAACGCCGCCGCAGCGCCGCCGCTAACGCCGTGCGCGCCACGTCGCCTAAGGAAGTCTCGCAGTTCCAGAACCAGGAGTTGCAGTTCGGTACGCGCGTGCAGGAGTTGGAAGAGGACACGCTGCCGCTGATGGAGAGCCACGACCAGCTCGCTGAGGTGGTCGCCGCTCTGGAGGCCGAGATGGCCGCGCTGCTACCGGACCTGGAGGCCCTGAATCTAGCCGAGCAGGAGCGCGTGGCAGGCGTGGATCAGAGGATGAACGAGATCCGGACGCAGCGGGACTCGCTCGCCAGCAGCATCGACGCCCCCCTGCTCAAGCAGTACGACCAGGTGCGGCGCTCGCGGCGCGGCATCGGCTTGGCGGAAGTGGTGGACAACTCCACCTGCACGGGCTGCAACGTGCGCCTGCCCATCCACGTGGTGCAGAAGGCGCGTAAGGGTGTTGGCGTCACGCGCTGCCCGAGCTGCGGCCGCATCCTCATGTACAAAGGCTGAGCAGCCAGCTAGCTACCTAAGGTCGCTAACCAGCTGCGTCGCCAACTAACCGTGGTGAACTCAGCGCAGGATGCCCAGCGGGTCTATCGGGGTGCCGCGCTCATGTAGCTCGAAGTGCAGGTGCGGACCGGTGGAGATGCCGGTGGAACCGACGCGCCCGACGATGGCGCCCTGCGAGACATACTGCCCGACGGATACCGAGATGGAGCTGAAGTGGCCGTACCAGGTCTCGGAGTTGTCGGCGTGGCGTACGCGCACGAGGTTGCCGTAGCCCTGTGTGGACCAGCCAGCGAACGTGACCGTGCCGGAGCGAGCCGCGCCAACGGGGGTGCCGGTAGGCGCCGCGATGTCGATGCCGCGGTGGAAGCTGGAGGTGCCCATGCCCAGGTTGCGGGCGCCGAAGTACGACGTGAGCCGGCCGTGGAGGGGCCAGATGTAGCGCTTCTCCTCTTCCCTAACCTTCTGCAGGCGGGCTAGCGCTTCGGTGGGCTCGACGCCCGGCAGGAAGAGAAGCATGTCAGGCGTGAGGTCGAAAGGCGAGCGTAGGCCGTTGGCCCGCGCGAACTCGGCCGGAGTGATGTCGTGCTGGCCCAGTAACGCCAGGATGTCGTCGGAGGCGCCGAGGCGCACCACGAGGCCGGAGCTTGGCGGGATGAGCAGCTCTAAGCCGGTAGGCAGGCGGTCCATGGACGAGATGTCCGGGTTGGCGCCCACCACTGCGGTCACGCTGAGGCCGAAGCGGGTAGCGACGGAGCTGAGGGTCTCCCCTTCGCGCAGCGTGTACCAGGTGAAGCCGGGCGGCGTGCGGCTGCCGAGCTCGGCTGGGCCACCGACCGCCTCGATGTAGGGGACCTTGAGAACGTCGCCCGGATGGATGAGGCTGGTGGTCATGTCGTTAGCGCTGAGGATGGCGTCTACGGACACGCCGTAACGATCAGCGATGAGACCGATGGAGTCGCCGGGCTGCACGGTGCGCAGCGCGTAGGCTTCCGCTGCCGCAGTTGGCGCGAGGGAGAGCGCTGCCAGGGCGAGTAGGCGGGCAGCGAGTTTCAGGCTTTGCAAGGTAAATATCCCCCTAGGCCGGAGTAATCGCTTGCCAATCTACCAAGTGAATCTTGAGAAAGTCATGAGTGATTCTGCACAAGCGCTTCTCATACGGCCTGGCTGCGCCGGGCGTTAATCTCGTGGCGCACGTAAGCAACCACGTCGTTGGTGCTCGAGCCGGGTGTGAAGATACGGCCCACCCCGAGGCCCGCCAGCTCATCTAGGTCCTGGTCTGGCACTATGCCGCCGCCGAACAGGAGGATGTCGGCAGCGTTGCGCGTGCTGAGGGCGGCGCTGATCTCGCGGAAGTAGTGCATGTGCGCGCCGGAGAGGACGGAGAGGCCTACGGCGTCCACGTCCTCCTGGATGGCGGCGTTCACGATCATCTCGGACGTCTGCCTTAGTCCCGTGTAGATGACCTCCATGCCTGCGTCGCGCAGGGCGCGGGCTATGACCTTGGCCCCGCGGTCGTGCCCGTCGAGGCCGGGCTTGGCTATCAGTACGCGGATGGGCCGTTCGCTCATATGAGCACCGGCTCCTCGTACACGCCGTACACCTCGCGCAGGACGTCCATCTGTTCGCCCAGCGTGCAGAACGCGTGAGCGGCCTGCATGAAGGCGGGCATGGTGTTGCTGCCCTCCTTGGCGGCTTGGCGCAGCGCCGACAGGGCGTTCTCCACGGCTACCGGGTCGCGCTCGCGGCGCACCCTCTCGAGGCGTTCCCTCTGCACGCGCACGACCTCGGCGTCCACCAGTTGGATGGGCACCTCCGGGTACTCCTGCTCGTAAGCGTTCACGCCCACGATGAAGCGCTTCTTGTCGTCTATGGCGCGTTGCTGCTGCCAGCTGGCGTCGCCGATCTCGCGGGCGAAGTAGCCCTCCTCGATGGCGGCCTCCACGCCGCCCAAGGCGTCGATCTGGCGGAAGTACTCGAGCGTCTGGCGCTCCATCTCGTCGGTGAGGCTCTCTAAGTAGTAGGAGCCCGCCAGGGGGTCGATAGTGTTGGTGACGCCCGTTTCGTGCGCCACCACCTGCTGGGTGCGCAGCGCGAGGGTGGCCGCCTCTTCGGTAGGCACCGACAGTGCCTCGTCGTAAGCGTCGGTGTGGAGGCTGTTGGTGCCGCCCAGCACTCCGGCGAGCGCCTGGATGGCTACGCGCGACATGTTCACGAGCGGCTGCTGCGCGGTGAGGCTTACGCCCGCGGTCTGAGCGTGCGTGCGCAGCATCCAGGAGCGCGGGTTCTTGGCGCCGAACACGTCGCGCATCTGGTGCGCCCAGATGCGCCGCGCAGCGCGGAACTTGGCGATCTCTTCGAAAAAGTCGTTATGGACGTTGAAGAAGAAGGAGATGCGCGGGGCGAAGTCGTCGATATCTAGGCCGCGCTCCAGCGCCTTACGCACGTAGTGGATGCCGTCGGCGAGGGTGAACGCCAGCTCCTGCACCGAGGTGGAGCCCGCCTCGCGGATGTGGTAGCCGGACACGGAGATGAAGTTGAAACGCGGCGCTACCTGCGGGCCCCATTCGAAGGTGTCTATCACCAGCTTCACGCTGGGCGCGGGCGGGTAGATGTACTCCTTCTGAGCTATGAACTCCTTGAGGATGTCGTTCTGAAGGGTGCCGCCCACCTTCTTGAGGTCGGCGCCCTTGCGTTCCGCCATGGCCAGGTACATAGCCCAGATGGCGTTGGCGGGACTGTTGATGGTCATGGAGGTAGTGATCTGCTCGGGGTCTATGCCCTCGAAGAGAACCTCCATGTCCGCCAGGCTGGCGACGGCCACGCCGCACTTACCCACCTCGCCCTGCGACATGGCGTGATCGGAGTCGTAACCCATGAGGGTGGGCAGGTCGAAGGCGGTGGACAGACCGGTCTGCCCCGCCTCTAGGAGCTTGTGGAAGCGCTCGTTCGTCTGCTCCGCCGTACCGAAACCAGCGAACATGCGCATGGTCCAGAGACGGCCCCTGTACATGGTGGTCTGCACGCCACGCGTGTAGGGGAACGAACCAGGGTGACCCAGCTTGATGGCCGGGTCGAAATCGGTCAGGTCATCAGCGGTGTAGAGCGGCTCGACGGGAATGCCGGAGAGCGTCTCGAACAGCGCGTCTCGCTCCGGGAACTGCGCGGTAGCTTCCGCGTAATCCTCTGCCAACCACTGTTTCTTCGGCTTCATACGGTCAGTATAGGGCCACCAAGGGCACTTTCCCGGTCATCAGCGGTCAGGGCGGCGACACACGGCGCGCCACGCTCACGCCGCCCGCCTCGAGTTCCGCGTCCGCTGGCAGGTCGTTACGCAGCACCGCCAGCGCCTCCACCACGGGCTGCCCACCGCCGTCAGACCCGATCTGCACGACGGTGCCGAGAAGGCCCACGGTGCGGCCCCCATGGGTGATGGCGCGCTCGCTGCCGGGCTGCGGCAGGGCCGCTAGTTCGAGCCGAGTCAGCGAGCGGCGCAGGTTACCGCGCGCCTCGATGCGCGCCATGATCTCCTGTCCCAGGTAACAGCCCTTGCGGTACGAGAGGCCCCCCTCCAGCGCCGCTTCCTGCGGCAAAACGCCCTCGCCCCCCTCGCCGCCGGCGGTGGGCAGACCGGCCCGCACGCGCAGAGCGTCGATGCTGGCTGCAGGCACGACCTGGGCGCCGGCTGCGGTGAGCGCTGCCACTACGGCGGCCTCGTCGGCCTCCGCTACCAGCAGGTCGTAGCCACCCGCCGCAGAGCGCCGATGCGGCCACACGGTCACCTGAGCGCCCGCCACTTCCGTAACCGCGAAGCTGCCAGCTTCGGGTGCGGCGCCGAGCAGCTCCGCCGCCACCGGCCCCTGCACCGTCAGCAGCGCCTGAGCCGGCAACCGTTCCAACGTGACCTGATCGAAGATGATGTGGCTCCTGAGGCTCTCCTCCACCAGGTCGCCACCGGCGTCGTGGACCACCAGCAACAGGTCGTCCTTGGCGCGCCTTAACACACTGGCTTCGGCCATGGCGTGCCCCCGGTGATTGAGGCTCAGGCTGCGGTTCACGCCGCCCACGGGCAGACCCGTGACGTCGTTGGCCAGTTGGCCGTGCAGGAACGTAGCGGCGTCTGGGCCGTGAGCGCGTAGAGCGGTGGCCGGCAGCCGGGCGAGCACCGCGCCGGTCTCGGCAGCGGCCAACCCAGCGGGAGCTACGGGTTGAGAAGCGGCCGTCAGGCCGTCAGATGCTGAGGACATGCCCCGATTATCGGCCGGGCAGCCGGCCGGGTGGGCAGCGCAGCTAACCCAGCGGCGGCACGCCGGGCAGCGTGCGTGGCGCCGCCCGACGGCACGCGAGACGGCATGCTTGTCGCCACACGGGTCGGCGCGCGGGTCGGCACGCGGGTCACAGTTCCACCACCGTGAACTGGAACGCGTTGACCACCCGCACGCCCTCGTCCGTCACGTACTCGCGCCTGGCGTTGGCGCCGACCAGGTGAACGTGACCGTGCACGTGCAGCTTAGGGCGCCATAGCCGGTGGAACTCGTTGAACGCCGGCACGCCTTCGTGCACATGGTCCGCGCCCTCGTTCGGGCCCTTGGGGGGCGCGTGGGTCAGGAGCACGTCCACTGCCCGCCCGCGGCGCCAGCGGTTCCAGCGCAGGTGCGGGTAGAGGCGGCGCGTCATGGCGGAGAACTGGCGCTGGCTGTACTGATGCGGGCCCTCCTTGTAACGCAGGCTGCCCTCCACCCCGGCGATAAGCAAGCAGCCCACCTCCACGATGCGGAGGTGGGCGTCGATGCAGCCGCCAGGCGGGCGGAGCTCGTCTGTAACAGGGTCGCGCACGTTGCCGTAGGCGTGATTGCCGTACACGAAGACGGGCGGGACCGTGCTCTTGGTGGCGAGGAACTCCAGGAAGTAACCCGGTAGGTCGCCGGCGCTGAGGATGGCGTCGATCTGCCCCAGGTTGCCGGGAAAGTTCTGCGAGTAGACGACCGGCGAAACCTCGTCGGCAATGAGCAGGAGGCGCACCGCGAACCGGTTACGCCGCCATGGCGTTCTTCGCCTGCCACTCCAGACCGGCCCAGATGAGGTCCTCGATGTCGCCGTCCAGCACGTTGTCGGGATCGTGCCGCATGGCGGCGGTGCGGTGGTCCTTGATGTACTGCTTATCCAGCACGTAACTGCGGATCTGCGAGCCCCACTCGATGGCTTTCTGCTCGCCCCGGGCCTTCAGCTGTTCGTCCAGGCGGCGCTGCTCCTCGCGTTCGAAGAGGCGGGAGCGCAGCACGGTCATGGCGCGCTCGCGGTTCTTGATCTGCGACTTGCCGTCCTGGCACGTGACCACGATCTCTTCAGGCGTGCCGCCCTTGTAGACCACGCGCACGGCGGAGTCGGTGGTGTTGACCGACTGGCCGCCGGGGCCGCTCGAGCGGTAGACGTCGACCCGCACGTCGTTCGGGTCGATGTGCAGCTCGAAGCTGTCGTCGATCTCGGGCATGACCTCCACGCCGGCGAACGACGTGTGCCGCCTTCCCTGAGAGTCGAACGGGCTCACGCGCACGAGGCGGTGCACGCCCCCTTCGGTGCGCAACATGCCGAAGGCGCGGTCGCCCCTCACGATCATCTGCGCGTACTCGATGCCGTTGGGCGCGTCGTCGTTATGCACTATGTCGAGGAGTTCGACCGAGTAACCGTGACGCTCGGCGTAACGGCGGTACATGCGGAACAGCATGCCCGCCCAGTCGGACGATTCGGTGCCGCCCGCGCCGGGCTTGATGGTGACTATGGCGGCGCGCTCGTCATGGTCGCCACTGAAGAGGGTCTCGCGGTAGAGCATCTCCAGGTCCTGCTCCACGCGCTGGAACTCGCTGGCCAGCTCCTCCTCCTCGCCGTCGTCGGCGAGTTCGTAGAGCTCCACCAGGCCCTCGACGTCGTTAGCGACGGTGTCGAACGCCTCAATTATGCGGCTGAGTTGCGTGGCTTCCTGGCTTACGCGCCTGGCGTTATCCGGGTCGTCCCACAGGTTGGGGTCGTTCAGTTGCGGTTGTAAGAGTTCGAGCTTGGCCCGCTTGGCGGCCAAGTCAAAGATACCCCCGTAAGGACTCGACTCGTTCTTTCATATCGGACATGTTCGCTCGTGCCATGGTGGCCTCCAGACAGCCACTCTACCGCGTCGGCCGGGTGCGCCAAGCACGCCACGGAACGTCGTGGTGGCGTGATATTCTCGGGGCTGAGGGGCCTTCTCCCACGTTCCCGCGGCGCCACAAGCGCCGCTTAAGCACCCACCGTACGCCGGAGGCGCACGCTTGATCCTCTTCGACAGCTTCCGCCTGCAGGATGCCATAGACATCCTGATAATCGGTGGCCTTATCTACCAGGCGTACATACTCCTGGTGGGCACGCGGGCGTGGAACGTGCTGCGCGGCATACTGGCGCTGTCCGCGCTCTGGTTCCTGGCCGGTTTCTTCGAACTGCAGGCCACCAAGTGGCTCTTCGACGCCATAGCGCCCGCCGGTTTCCTCGCCGTAGTGGTGGTGTTCCAACCCGAACTGCGGGCGGTGCTCGAACGGGTGGGGCGCGGCCGCAAGGGGCGCAGCGTGACCGCCGACCCGGTGCAGGAGATCATGACGGCCACCCGCGAACTAGCCACCCAGCGGCGTGGCGCCCTTATCGCCATTGAACGCCGCACGCCGCTCAAGGAGTACGCCGACAAGGGCACACCCATCGGCGCCCCCGTTACCTCGGCGCTCCTGCAAACCATCTTCGCTTCCAAGGGGCCCTTGCACGACGGGGCCATCATCATCCGTGAGGACACCATCGCCAACGCCGGCGTTATCTTCCCGCTCTCCGATAAGCACGAGGGCTGGTCCGTCAAGCACGGCACCCGTCACCGCGCCGCCGTGGGCCTCTCCGAGGTCAGCGACGCCCTGGTCCTGGTAGTAAGCGAGGAGCGGGGCACGGTCAGCATCGCGCAGGACGGCGTGCTCACGCCCGACATCGCGCCCGCCGACCTGCTCAAAGCGTTGCGGGAGGCGTACGTGTGAGCGGCTTACTCGGGCTCATCAAGGAGCTGCTGCGGCGTCTGGTGCGGAACTGGCCCCGCAAGCTGGTGGCGCTGCTAGCCGCCGTGGGCTTCTGGTGGCTCGTTTCCACCACCACCACGACCATCACCCAGCGCACTTTCTCCATACCCCTTGAGGTCGACGGCGTGGAGGCCGAGGACCTAGCGGTAGGCGTGCCCGACTTCGTCGACGTGGGCGTCTCCGGTCCCGGGCCCCGCATCGATCGCCTCAGGCCGGACCAGTTACGAGCCACGCTCGACCTGGGCGGCGCCAGCGGCGATTTCGACAGGCAGGTGGTGGTGCAGACGCCGCAGGAGGTGCGCCTCCAGTCCGTCTCGCCCAGCAACGTCATCGGGTTCCTCGAGACCGTGGCGCAGCGCAACGTGCTGGTGGAGGTAGCGGTGGTGGGCGCCGCGCCCGAGGGCGTGCTGGTGCGCACAGCTCCGAACCCGGCCCAGGTGGTCATAACGGGCCGGCAGCAGCAGCTCGCCGCCGTGAACCGCGCAGTGGCCTTCGTGGGCCCCGCCGGCGGCCTGGCCACCGTCATACCCCTCGGCGTGGACGACCAGCCTGTGGCTGGCGTGACCGTAGTGCCTGACGCGGTGGACGTCTCCGTGGCCAGCCGCGACGTGCTGTACACCACCGAGCTCCTCATCAGGTTCGAGCCCCCGGCCTCGTCCGCCCTCGTCGCCACGGCCCTCTCGCAGCCCACCGTCACGGTGGCCGGCGCACCGGAGGTCCTCATGAGCCTCGAGGAAGTCACGGGCACGGTAGAGCCGCTGACCGGAGAAGTCGCGCCCGGACGGTATACTCTCCCAGTTCGTCTCGCCCTGCCCGAAGGCGTCGTGGCGCTGGACACCCCCACCGCCGTACTGCAGTACGTGAGCGAACCGCTACAACCCTGACCTGTAGCCTGGAGGAACCTTGATCCACCCCATCCGCTATTACGGCGACCCGGTCCTGCGCCGCCGCGCGACCGAGGTCACCGAGTTCGGCCCCGACCTGAAACGCCTGGCTGCCGACATGCTGGAGACCATGTATGCAGCCGACGGCGTGGGCCTGGCGGCGCCGCAGATAGGCGTGCCGCTGAGGCTCTTCGTAGCGCTCGAGATGCAACCGGGCGCCGACGCCGACGCAGACCCTGAGGACGGCAGCGACGTGAGCGCAGAGGAACGCCGCCGCCGCTGGGAGCAGCGCCGCGAGCACGTGGTGGTGAACCCCGTGCTCACCAGACGGTCTGGCTTGCAGCACGGCCGCGACGGCTGCCTGAGCCTGCCCGGTCTGTCGGTGGAAGACGTACCGCGCGACCTGAGCGTGGAACTCGAGTACCAGGACCTGGACGGAAACCCCCACACCGTCAGCGCCACCGGTTACTTCGCCCACGTGCTGCAACACGAGTACGACCACTTAGAGGGCGTGCTCTTCTTCGACCACCTGCCGGAGCCCCGCAAGCGCGCTTTCCTGGAGGAGAACCGCGCCGAGCTGGCCGACATGCAGCGCGAGGCCAAAGCGTTCCTGAAGCAGGAGCGCGAACGCGCCCAGCCAGCCCCCGTCAAGTCGCGGGGCCGGTAAGGGCGGGTAGAGCGTGTCGCCGCAGCCACTGAGGGTGGCGTTCTTCGGCTCGCCCGAGTTCGCGCTGCCGGTACTGAACGCGCTTCATAACCATCACGACGTGCGGCTCGTGGTCACGCAGCCCGACCGGCCAGCTGGGCGCGGCATGGCCGTCAGGGCGCCCGCCGCCGCCCGGCGCGCCCGCGAGTTAGACATCCGGCTGGAGCAGCCCACCAGACTGAAAGGCAACGAGCCATTCCACGCGCTGCTACGCGAGCTGGACGTGGATGTGGCCGTGACCGCCGCCTACGGCCGCATACTGCCGGCCTCCCTCCTGCAGGTGCCGCGCCACGGCTTCCTGAACGTGCACGCCAGCCTGCTCCCCAAGTACCGCGGCGCCGCCCCGGTGCAGTGGGCGCTCATCGAAGGCGAGGCCGAGACGGGCGTGACCATAATGCAGACCGACGTTGGCCTGGACACGGGCCCGGTCAGGCTGCAGCGCCGCCTGCCCATAGAGCCCGCTGACGACGCAGGGAGCCTGCTGGAGAAGCTCTCTGCGCTAGGCGCCGAGACGCTGCTCGAGGCGCTCAGCCTCCTGGGCGAGGGCACGCTGCCGCTGGCCCCGCAGGACGACGCGGCCGCCACACTGGCCCCGCCCCTCAAGGCTGAGGACGGTTGGATACGCTGGCATGAACCCGCCCAGCGCGTGGTGGACCGCCACCGCGGCGTTGCGGCGTGGCCGGGCAGCTCGTTCGAGTTCCAGGGGCAGCGGGTGAAAGTGGAGGCCCTCATGCTGGCGGGCCCAGCCGACGCAAACGCGGACGCGAGCGTGGAGCCCGGCACCGTGCTGAGCAGCGAGCCCGCCGGCGTGGTGGTGGCAGCGGGCGCGGGCAGCGTGCTGCTGCAGAGCGTTAAACCGCCCGGTAAGCGCGCCATGAACGCCCGCGACTGGGCCAACGGGCGCGGGGTCAAGAGAGGGGTGCGCCTTGGGTAGCGTCGCCATAGTCGGACGCCCGAACGTGGGCAAATCGAGCCTGTTCAACCGGTTAGTGGGCCGCCGCGAAGCGATAGTGGCCGACGTACCCGGCGTGACCCGCGACGTGAAGGAAGCCCAGGTCGAAACCGATGAGGGGCTGCGCTTCCGGCTGCTCGACACGGGCGGCCTGTGGTCGGGCGACGAGTGGGACCGGCCCATCAAGCGCAGCGTGGAGGCCGCCCTCGTGGGCGTGGACCTCATCCTCTTCGCCGTGGACGGCCGGGCGGGGCTCACACCGTCCGACTACGAGGTGGGCGAGTGGCTCAGGTCCTTGGGCCGCGAGGTCATGCTGGTCGCTACCAAGGTCGACGACCCGAACCACACCGAGACCCCCGAGTACTTCGAGCTCTACTCACTGGGGTTCGGCGAGCCGCACCCGACCGCCGCGGAGCACGCGGTAGGAACTTACGAACTGCTGGCCGAGATCGGCAGCCGGCTGGGCGCGGCGGAAGACGAGGTCGAGGAGCAGACCGTGAACCTCGCCATCATCGGCCGGCCCAACGTGGGCAAGTCGAGCCTGGTCAACGCCATAGTGGGCGACGAGCGCGTGATAGTGGCGCCAGTGCCTGGCACCACCCGCGACAGCGTGGACGTGCGCTTCGACTTCGCTGGCCGCCCGTTCGTGCTTATAGACACCGCCGGCATAGCCCGCAAGGATGTGGGCGACCTGGAGTACTACGCGCGCATGCGCTCCGAGATGGCCTTGAGGCGCGCCGACGTGGCCATATTGGTGGTGGACCCGTTCGAGTTCGGGGATCACGAGCTGCGCCTCGCCAACCTGGCGCTCGACTGGGGTAAGCCCGTGGTGGTGGCCGTTAACAAGTGGGACCTAGTCACCGACGAGCAGCTGCAGCCGTTCCAGGAGAAGCTCGACGCGGGGCTCGTGCACCTGGACTTCGCGCCCCGCGTTTACACCAGCGCCGAGACCGATTTCGGGCTCCATGAACTGCTAGCCACCGCCATCAGGCTGTACGACACGGCGCATAGGCGCGTGGCCACCGGCGAGCTGAACGGCTGGCTCGAGGTGTGGACCGCCCGCCAGGCGCCCCCCAACTTCCAGGGCAAGCCGCTCAAGCTCCTCTACGTCAGTCAGGTCGACGTGGCGCCGCCCACCTTCGTGTTCTCCATCAACAACGAGTCGTTCCTCACCCGCCCGTACGAGCATTACCTGCGTAACCGCATCCGCGAGGACCTAGGCTTCCGCGAGGTGCCCTTCAGGATGGTCTTCAAGGAGCGTCAGGGCGGCCGTAAACGCGTGCGCACCTGAACCAGCGGCGCCTTCTTACCTGGGGCTAGCCCTTCTCCACCGTCAACGTCACCTTTAGGTTGCCGCGGCGGGTCTCCCCTTCCACGCTCTGCACGTGGAACCGGCCTAGGCCCGCCGCGTACACCTGGTCGCCCAGCTCGGCACTGGCCGACTTGCCCGCCGCGACGCCGTTGACGCTCACCCGGCCCGCCGCCACGCCCTTGGCGAAGTAAGCCCTGGAGACCCCGAAGGCGCGCGCGCCGAGCACGTCCACCCGCAAAGACGGCACCACGGCGCTGACCTGCCGAGCGGTACCGCCTCCGAGGCGTTCCAGGGGCACCTCGGCCCCCTCCACCGGGCGTCCCGCCACGTGGCTGAGGCGTTGCAGCACAGTTGGTAAGGGTGCGAACGTCACCACAGTGACGCCGTCCTGGTGCGCCACCTCGTCGCCGAGGCGGCCGGGGTCGATGCCGGCGCGGGTCAGCTCCGCGCGCAGATCATCTGGCGAGGGCGCGCCCGCCACGTACCAGGCGGTCAGGTTCGGAGTGGCGCTCGGCACCTCGGGCGGGTAGGCCGCCACCACCCGGCGCCGCGCGCCCGGGTAGCCGCCCCACGCCTCCACACCCGCACCGGTGGCCTTGAGCCGCGCCACCAAGGCGTCGGCCTGGGCGGGCTCCAGAAAATCAGAGAACGCCACGCGCCCAGCGCGGGCCGCGGCGTTCAGTGCGGTGAACTGTTCTTCCGTACGGTCAGCCATGCCCCCACATTACGGTGAGGCGCACAGCCCGCGAGCGTCAGCGGATGTCTATGACCTCTACGCCCGCGCTCTTCAAGCGGTCGGCGAACTCGTCGGCGCCCTCGCCGGTGGCGCGGAGGACCAAGCGGCGCTTGTGCCCAGCCTGGATACCCGTGGTGACGGCCGCCACGATGTTGGAGGGAGCGCCCTGGTTGGCCACGCGCGCCAGCACGCCCGGCTCGTCGGGTAGTTCCACTGTGACGCGCTTGCCGCCTTCGCGTAGCGCTAGGAACGATACGAGGGCGCGCATGAGGTCCGTGATGGTCAGGATGCCCACCAGGTTGCCGTTATCCAGCACGGGCAGGCCGGAGATGCGGTGCTCCTCCATGAGCAGCGCAGCCTGCTCGATGGGGTCGTCCACGCGCACGGTGATGACCGGCGAGCGCATGACGTCCTTCACCACGAGCTTACTAAGTAGGTAGTTCAGTTCGTAGATGGAGAGCGTGGTGGCCTTGGAGGGGGTGGCCTCCTTGAGGTCGCGGTCCGTAACGATACCGATCAGTTTGCCGTTCTGCACCACCGGTAGGCGACGGAAGCCGCCCTCGCGCAATCGCTGCATGGCCTCCATGACCGGCGTGCTGGCATTGACCGTTTGGGGGTCGGGCGTCATCCACTCGCGAACAAGCATCGAGATCCTCCTTGGGGGTTTCCCAGATGGTACCACCGGAGCACCGGTACGAACGACCCTCCGGACCGTTGCAGACACAGAAACCGCGTCAGGTCGGCTGCTTGGGCGCGGCCCGAAGTGGCGCGTGCCATGATGCTTGGCATGAAGCGCATCACCGTCCTCGGCTCAACGGGCTCCATCGGCACCCAGACGCTCGACGTGGCCCGCTGGCGCGGTTACCAGGTCGTGGCGCTGGCGGCCGGGCGCAACGCCCGCCTGCTACTGGAGCAGGCCCGCGAGTTCCGCCCCGCCGTGGTGGCGTGCAGCCAAGCGGCCGCCGCCGAGCTAGCGCCGCACCTGCCGGCCGGCACGAAGCTGGTGACCGGTGAGGCGGGCACAGAAGAGGTGGCCACCGCGGCGGTGGACGTGGTGGTGGCGGCCATTCCGGGCATGGCCGGGCTGGCGCCCACCGCCGCCGCTCTTCGGGCCGGTCGGCACGTGGCCCTCGCTAACAAGGAGGCCATGGTCGTGGCGGGCCCGCTCATGCGCCAGTTGGCGCTGCAGCACGGCGCCCGCATCACGCCGGTCGATTCCGAGCACGCCGCCCTGTACCAGTGCCTGGCGAACGAGCCCGCGGACAGCGTGGCGGGCCTGGTACTCACGGCCTCGGGCGGGCCGTTCCGGGAGGGGCCAGCCGACCTGCGGAGCGTGACCGTGGAGCAGGCGCTCGCGCACCCAAACTGGGCCATGGGGCCCAAGGTCACCATCGACTCCGCCACCCTGTTCAACAAGGGGCTCGAGGTGCTCGAGGCGCACTTCCTCTTCGACGTGCCGCTTGCCGCCATCGAGGTGGTGGTGCACCCGCAGTCGCTGGTGCACGGCTTGGTGCGGTTCAAGGACGGTAACATCCTCGCGCAGGTCGGCCCTCACGACATGCGCATCCCCATCCAGTACGCGCTCGAGACGCCGGCCAGGCCGCCCGTGCCCCTGCAGCCTTTGCCGCTACGGGGCGTGTGGGCGTTCGAGGAGCCTGACCACCAGCGTTTCCCCAGCCTGCAGCTGGCTTACCAGGCGGGCGAGGCCGGTGGTCTGGCGCCCACTTACCTCAACGCCGCCGACGAGGTCGCGGTGGAGGCGTTCATGGCTGGCGACCTGGGGTTCGCAGCCATACCAGAGGTCCTGAGAGGCACGCTGGCGGCCGCCCCGCGCGCCGCGCTCACGTGGGAGGCCACCTACGCCGCTGACGCCGAAGCTCGGCGTGTGAGCTCCGAACTGGTGCAGCGGCTCGGGCGGACCGCGGCCGGCGCGCCATGAACGAACGCGGCATTCGCCTCCCCTTCAAGCTCCTTGGCGTGCCCGTGCTGTTAGACCACAGCTTCCTGCTGATCCTGCCGCTGTTCGCGTACCTGATTGGCTCGCAATTGGGTAGCTACGCGCAGATCCTTGCCACGGTGGGGGTCAACATCGACGCTTCGGGCCTCGAGCAAGGCGCCACGCGCTGGCTGCTGGGCGGCGTGGCCGCCGTGGGGCTCTTCGCCAGCGTGCTGGTGCACGAGCTGGGTCACGCGGTCACGGCGCGCGTTTACGGCGTCAAGACGCTGGAGATCAGGCTCTGGTTCCTGGGCGGCGTGGCGCGGCTCGACGAGATGCCGCGCGGACGCGGCGCCGAGGCCGTGGTGGCCGTGGCGGGCCCCATAACCAGCGTGGTCATTGGCGCGCTGCTCTGGCTGAGCATGCCCCTCGTCAGCCAGCAGGCGGGGCCAGCGCTGGTCGTGAGTTACCTAGCCATCACTAACGTGGCCCTGGCGCTCTTCAACATGCTGCCCGCCCTGCCCCTCGACGGCGGACGCATACTGCGCGGCCTGCTCGAGCTCTTCATGCCGCACCTGCGGGCCACCCGGGTGGCGGTATCTGTCAGCGCCCTGGTAGCCATACTGCTGGGCCTGTACGGCTTCTTCTCCATGAACTTCCTGCTCGTCATCCTGGCGTTCTTCATCTACAACGCCGGCCGCGCCGAGGCGCAGGCGGCGGTCATCACGGACGCCGTGGAGGGCAGGACGGTAGCCGACGTCATGACCTTTGATCCCATGACCGTGGACCTGGGTATGCCGCTCGAGCAGTTCGTGCGCATGTCCAACTACCAACCGTTCCCGGGCTACCCCGTCGTTAGCTCGTCAGGGGAGCTGCTCGGTTACGCCCGCATCGTCGACGCTCAGGAGCAGCTCGACAGGGCGGCCGGGGATGGCAACAGCGGCACAATCGGCGGCCCGGCCGCTGCCTTCACGGGCAAGACGGTGGCCGACATACTGCTGGACGCCGAGACGATAGACCCGGGCGAGACGGCGCTGGCCGCCCTGTCGCGCATAGCGGAGGGGCAGCTGGGGCGCCTGATGGTCACCGACCAGCGTGGCCACCTGGTGGGTGTGATCGGTAAGAGCGACCTCATCCGCTTGCTGCGCAGCCGCGCTGAGGCGGGCCCTCACCCGGGCGACCCGGGCAACCCGGTAGCCTGAGAGCCTGAGGTGCCCGCGCCCGCACGCGCTTACTTGCCAGCCGCCTCCGGCACGCGCTCCGCTACACCCATAGCGCGACCGCGCTGGCTACAACCTCGCTGTTACGCCCACGGGGCGTGCGCTTTGGCATACTATCTCTGGCGGCCAGGACCGCCTCACTCATGCTGACTGCACTCACATTCGCCCTCATACTCACTAGCGCCGTAACGGTGCACGAACTGGCGCACTACTTGAACGCCCGCAGCGTCGGCGTGCCCGTGCGCGCCTTCTCCGTCGGTGTGGGACCGATAATCGCGCGCCGCATGTGGCGCGGCACCGAGTGGCGCTTGAGCCTCCTGCCACTAGGGGGTTACGTAGATCTGCCCGGCATGGCGCCTAAGGTCGACGAGGACGGCGAGCTGCAGCACCCGGACGAAGGCATGGCGCTGGTGCCGTGGCACCAGAAGATCTGGGTGCTGGTGGGGGGCGTCATAGCCAACTACCTGCTGGGCAGCGTGCTGCTAGCCAGCGCCATCAGCATGCAGCCCGCCTACATGGGCATGCTCACCGGCTCCGACGCGCACATTCAAGGCTCCGTCGTGGCGGGCGTCATGCAGGGCTCCCGCGCGGAGGCGCTCGGCCTGGCCGCTAACGACCGCATCGTCATGCTGAACGGGGTAGCGAACCCCACGCCAGAAGAGGTCATAGCGCAGGTGCGCGGCGCCAACGCCCTCGAGATCACCGTGGAGGGCGACGCCGGTCGCCGCACGGTCAGCACCCCGTGGCCGCCTGAGGGCGCGGAGGCGGTGCTGGGCATCGAGATCGGCACCCTGGTCGAGCCTGTGGGCTTCTTCGAGGTCCTGCCGCAGGCAGCGGCTTTCGGCATCCGCGTGGTGCCGCAGATGGTGAGCGGCTTCGTCAGCGGTATCGGTTCCGCTGTTACTGGCGCGCCGAACCAGGACGTGGCGGGGCCCGTGGGCATGGTCACCATGGTGGCGCAGGCCACGCAGATAGGGTTGGCGCCTGTGCTGCTGCTCGCCGCCGTCATCAACCTTTCTCTCGGCGTGTTCAACCTCCTCCCCATCCCCGGCCTCGACGGCGGGCGCATGCTGCTGGCCACCATCGTGGCCGTGCGCGGCAAGCCCTTCAAACCCGGTCAGGAAGAGCAGATACACTTCATAGGCGTCATGCTGGTGATGGCTCTCATTGTCTTGATCACGTTCAGGGAAGTGGGGGCGCTCTTCACCGGCTGAGCCGAGGACATGGCAGCGAACGAGAACGGTACAGGCTCCGCAAGCGTGCCGCTCCCACCAGGTTCAGTGGGAGAAGCCGAGCCACCGCCCGATCCGCCGCGCGCGGCCCCGGCTGAGCCTGACAGGGACCTCTCCCTAGCTTTCCTCATACCCGCCTTCGACGAAGCGCCCAACGTCGCCCGGGTAGTGCGCGCTGCCCAGCGCACGGGCTTGGGCCGCGTGCTGGTCGTGGACGATGGCTCCACCGACGGCACAGCCGCAGCGGCCCGCGCTGCCGGCGCGGAGGTGCTGAGCTTAAGCGAGAACGCCGGCAAGGGCGGCGCGCTGGCCGCCGGCACGGCCGCGTTGAGCGAGGACGTGCTGGTGCTGCTGGACGCTGACCTCGTGGGCCTGATACCCGAGCAGATCATCGACCTGGCCGCGCCCGTAATGCGGGGCGAGGCGGACATGACGCGCGGCAGCTTCACGGGCGGCCGCTGGCGCACCACCGCTGCCCAGAAGATCGCGCCGCAACTCAGTGGCCAGCGCGCAGTGCTGCGCGACAAGCTGCTTAGCGTGCCAGGCTTGGCCGAGAGCCGTTACGGGGTTGAGGTGGCCATAACGCGTGAGGCGAAGGAGCGCGACTGGCGGCTGGTGGAGGTAGACCTTCCCGGCGTGTCGCAGGTAATGAAGGAGGAGAAGCTCGGCCGCTGGTCTGGCTTCGTGGCGCGCCTGAAGATGTACCGGGACGTACTGATGACGCTGGTCTCGGGACGCAAGCGGAAGGACTGAAGAACATGGCGAGCACGCACAAGGGCCTCTCGCGGTGAGCGGCGCAGACACGGGCGCAGCACCGGAGCTGCAGATCCTGCAGCTGGCCGTCGGGCCCCTCGACGTCAACTGCTACGTACTGCTGGCGGACCACGAAGCGGTGGTGGTGGACCCGGGCGAGGAGGGCGAACGGATCGCCGCCGAACTAAGGGAACGCGGCGCGCGCCTGCACGCCGTGTGGCTCACGCACGCGCACTTCGATCACGTGGGCGGCATAACCGCGCTCCTGGCCCACAGGCCGCCGGGCGGCCCCAAGGAGGTGCCGGTCCTGCTGCACCCGGCTGACGACGTGCTGCTGGCCAACGCCGTGGCCGCCGCAGCTCGGTGGTCCATACACATCGATGCCCCACCCACCGACACCGAGCCTCTCGCCCACGGCCAGGAGCTGCGGGTGGGTGGCGTACGGGTGCAGGCGTTGCACACTCCCGGTCACGCGCCGGGGCACATAGCCTTCTACGTACCCGAGTACGCCGTGGTGCTCTCCGGTGACGCGCTCTTCAAGGGCTCCGTTGGCAGAACCGACCTGCCCCTATCTGACGAGCGGCAGCTGCGCGACTCCATCCGCCGCGAGCTTCTGACTCTGCCAGACGACACCGCGGTGCTCCCCGGTCACGGCCCCACCACCAGCATTGGGGCGGAGCGTTACGGCAACCCGTTCCTCTGAACCGGGCTGCGGCGCCCAGCGCAGCAGGGGCCCAGCGCAGCAGGGGCCCAGCGCAGCAGCGGCCGAGCGCAGCAGGGGCCCAGCGCAGCAGGGTTAGCATCGGCGCATGGCAACCAAGGTCATCTGGCTCGACGGTAAGTCTTCGCCCTACGCACGGGAACTGAGCGCCCCTCCCGGTCTCGAGATCCGCTTCCTCTCCCCCGAGCAAGCACTGGCGCAGCGCGACTGGCCGCAGGTGCTGGTGGCGGGTAACCCGGAGGAGGCGCTGCTGGACGGCGAGGCTCTCGAGCGAGTGATCATCCCGTGGGCGGGCGTGGCGAGCGGCCTGCGTGAAGGCGCGCGGGCGCGGCCGCACCTGAAGGTCCAGAACTCGCACTACAACGGCGGCATGGTGGCGCAGCACGCGCTGGCGCTGCTGCTGGCGTGCAGTAACCGCATCGTGGCGGCTGATCGGCTCATGCGTGAAGGCGACTGGGGCGACGACCTGGACGACCGCCACCTGGGCGTGCAGCTGACAGGCAAGGTCGCGCTATTACTCGGTTACGGCTCCATCGGCAAGGCCCTGAGGCCGCTGCTGGAGGCGCTCGGTATGGAGGTGCGCGCTTACCGCCGCCGCCCTGAAGTCGGCGCCGACATCCGCCAGTACGGCGAGGCTGAACTGCACGCGGCACTGGCCGAAGCTGACGCCGTGTTGGTGTCGCTGCCGAACACTCCCGCCACCACGGGCCTCCTTGGCGCGGCCGAGTTGGCGCTCATGAAGCCCACGGCCATCATCGTGAACGTGGGCCGGGGCCCGCTCATAGACGAGGCGGCGCTCTACGCGGCGTTGGCGGAGGAGCGCATCATGGGCGCCGGGATCGACGTCTGGTACCGCTACCCGAAAGGCGACGTGCGGACGGGCACGTTCCCCAGCGCCTACCCGTTCCAGGAGCTGCCTAACGTGGTCATGAGCCCGCACCGCGGTAACGACGTGCAGGGCTGGCCGCTGGTGGCGGCAAGGGACGTGATGCAGACGCTGGAGCTGCTCGTGGCGGGCGAGGAGCGCAACCTGGTGGACCTGGAGAGCGGCTACTGAGGCTGGCGCCGTCTGGGGTTAGGCGCGGCGTGGGGCTAGGCCCGGCCTGGGTTTAGGTGCCATCTGGGGCTAGGCCGTCTGGGCTTAGTCGCGGCCTGAGAGCAGTCCCTCGAGGGTGAGGTCGAGGGCTAGCCTGAGTTCGCTCTGCACGCCGCGGTCGGGGCGGTAGGCGGCCCACTGCAGCGCGGTGATGAAGTAGGTGTTGGCGAGCGTCCTCACGAGCCGCTCCACGGAGTGGTCGGCGCGCACGGAGCCTTCCGCGCGGCCACGTTCCAGCGCTCCCCTCAGCAGGTCGGCGAGGGGCAGTGCCAGGTAGGCGGCGCGGGAGCGTGCCGGGTCGGGGTTGAGGAGCTCGTACGAGAGCGGCAGGATGAGTTCGCGCTGCCGCTGCGCGAAGCCGCCCAGTTCGTCGAAGACGTAGCGGATCTCGTCTACGGCGCGCCAGTTCGGTTCCGCCTCGCGGCGCACGGTTACTCGGTCGGCTAGTTCGCTGAGCGCGGTGCCGGCGTAGTCGACGAGTATGGATTCCTTGTACGGGAAGTAGTTGAACACCGTGCCGCGGCTCACGCCGGCGCGGTCGGCGATGAGCTCGTAGGTGGCGGCGGTGAAGCCGCGCTCCGTCATGAGCTCGAGGGCTGCCTGCATTATGCGTTCACGGCGGTCGGCCTTCTGGCGTTGCCGGGTGCCGGAGACCTGAGTCACGGCGGCATCATACCCAGGCTAGCTGAGAACGGGCACCGGCCTGCGCGTGGCAGGCGAGCGCCCGTTGGGGTCGATCTGGCTGGCTGACGCCCGGTGAGGGACGGCAGCTAGAGGGGTCTGGTAGTTACCGCTTCTGGTCAGTTGCCGCCGCGGGCGGTCTGGACCAGGGAACGGAAGGTTTCGGGTTCCCGCACGGCGATGTCGGCCAGGACCTTGCGGTCGAGTTCGACACCTGCGTTACGCAGGCCGGCTATGAAGCGCGAGTACGAGAGGCCTTCCTGGCGAGCTGCGGCGTTGATGCGCGCGATCCAGAGGCGACGGAAGTCGCCCTTCTTATCGCGGCGATCGCGGTACGCGTAATCTTCAGCGTTGAGGAGCGTCTGCTGCGCGATGCGGAAGCTCTTGGAGCGTAAGCCCCAGTAGCCCTTGGCGCGCTTGAGCAGCTTCTGGTGACGGCGGCGGCGGACTATGCCGGTTTTGGCGCGTGGCATGGTTCAGGACCTCAATCGTAGGGCAGGAGCCTCTTGATGCGCTCCGCCTCTGGCTTGGCGATGATGAGATCGGTCCTGCCCTGCCGGATGGTGCCACCTGACTTCTTGTAGTTCAGGTGCCGCTTACCGGAGCGCATGGCCTTGACCTTACCTCGCCCAGTGACTTTGACACGGGCTTTGGTGCCCTTATGGGTCTTCAGCTTAGGCATGTGCTTTCTCTCCTTGTTGCTAGCCGTTCGTGCGCCGTTGAAAGCGCAGACGGTCATCATAACGGTTCCCGTGAGGGTGTTAGCCACACGAAAGACCTAACGGTTCACGAGCGAACTGCTCGCCGAGCTGGTGGGCTCAGCTTTCCAACGGTACTCCGGACGGGCGCAGGATCATGTTCATGTCCATGCCCGCGATAGAAGGAGCAGCGTCTACGACGGCCAGCTCGTTCACATCGGCGGCGACGCGGTTGAGGATGCCCTGACCCAGTTCTGGGTGGGTGCGCTCACGGCCGCGGAACATGATGGTCACCTTGACTTTGTGACCGCCCTTGAGGAACCGGCGGATGTGGTTGACCTTGGTCACGTAATCGTGTTCGTCGATCTTGACTCTGAACTTGATCGACTTCATCTCTTGTTGACGGGAGCGCTTGCGGGCTTCCTTGGTCTGCTGTTGGAGTTCGAAACGGTACTTGCCGTAATCCATCAGCCGGGCCACGGGGGGTTGCCCCTGCTCGCCTACCAGTACGAGATCCAGGTCTTCCTCGCGCGCCATGCGAAGCGCGTCCCTGGTTTCGACGATGCCTACCTGGGCGCCATCGGAACCGATGAGACGTACTTGCCGGGAGCGAATCTGCTCGTTCACCTTCAGCTCTTTCGAAATGGACTCCACCTCCAGTGGGGACTTGTGTGCTTGTCTCTGACCAGCGCGCTAGGCACGCCGTGCCAGCACAACACACAGCACTCGATTGTAGCAGACCGGATGCTCCCTGGGCAACGCAAGAAGTGGGCCTTCAGCCGCTAGAGTCTAGGCATGAGCCAACTCCCTGACGATCCAAGCACCACCCAAGCCGCAGCGCCGCGCACCCCGGACGCGCCACCCGACGCACAAGTGGTGGACCTGCTAAGGGGTGTTAGGAAGATAGCCGTCATCGGCGCCAGCACCCGTGACGGCCGCCCCGCTAACTACGTGCCCGCCTACCTGGCCCAACAGGGCTACGACGTGGTGGGCGTCAACCCCGTCTCGGCGGGCGAGAGCCTCTTCGGTAACGAAGTGGTCAGCACGCTGGCGGCTGTCGACGGCCCCGTGGACCTCGTCAACGTCTTCCGCCGCAACGAAGACATCCCCGGGCACCTGGACGAGATCCTCGCCCTCGACCCCCTGCCCAGCGTCGTCTGGATCCAGAAGGGGCTCCGTCACGACGCCACCGCCGAAGCCTTGCGGGCCAAGGGCGTAACGGTGGTGCAGGACCGCTGCCTGATGGTGGAGCACAGGCGCCTCGTTGGCCAGGCGACCGCAGGGTGAAGTTACGCCTGGGCTACTCGCCCTGCCCCAACGACACGTTCATCTTCCACGCGCTCGTTCACGGGCTCGTTAGCGACGCGGACGCGCCCCAGCTCGAGTACGACGTGCTGCTGGACGACGTGGAGGCCCTCAACCAGTTAGCCGACGAGGGCCAGCTGGACGTGGCCAAGATCAGCTACCACGCGTACGGTTACCTGGCGGACCGCTACGTGCTGCTGCGGGCCGGCGGCGCGCTCGGCCAGGGCGTGGGACCGCTGGTGGTGGCGAAGGAACCCCAGCTGGACGTGCGCGGCAAGCGCGTGGCCATACCGGGGGGACGCACCACCGCCAACCTGCTGCTGCAACTGTGGCGACCCGACGACGTTGAGCTGGTGCAACTCAGGTACGACCGCATCATGCCCGCCGTGGTGGCGGGCGAGGTCGACGCCGGCCTCATAATCCACGAGAGCCGCTTCACCTACCCCAGCTACGGCCTGCACGCGCTGGTCGACCTGGGCACCTGGTGGGAGGAGCAGGTGGGCGAACTCGTGCCACTGGGCGCCATAGCCGCGCGCCGCTCGCTGGGGGCAGAGACCCTGGCGCGCCTCACCCGCCTCCTGCGGGCCAGCTTGGAGCACGCCTGGGCTGACCCCAGCGCTTCCGCCGCGTACGTGGCCGAGCATGCCCAGGAGATGGAACCGGACGTGCGGCAGCGCCACATCGACCTGTACGTGAACCGCTACTCGCTTGACGTAGGCGAGGCGGGCGCTGGTGCGGCCCGCGCCCTGCTGGAACGTGGGCACCAGAAGGGGTTATTCGCCCCGGTTCCCGAGCCGTTCTTCGCTGTAGGCTAGTGGCATGAGTTTCTATATCGGCGATGAGGTCCTCTACCAAGGCGAGCGTTACACCATCAGCATCGCCAAGCCCGT
>JBBAFX010000002.1:0-37875 GCA_041655195.1 Trueperaceae bacterium | reverse complement strand
AGGCTTAGGAGAGGCATGCTTTTCCAGGAAATCCTCTTCCGGCTGGACCGCTTCTGGGCGGAGCAGGGCTGCGTTATTGCGCCCCCCGTCGACACCGAAGTGGGCGCCGGCACGTTCTTCCCAACCACGTTCCTACGCTCGCTGGGCCCAACGCCGTGGCGAGTAGCGGGCATAGCACCCAGCCGCCGCCCAGCCGACGGCCGTTACGGCGACAACCCGTACCGCTTCCAGTACTTCTACCAGTACCAGGTCATCCTGAAGCCGTCGCCGGCCGACACGCAGCAGCTGTACCTCGACTCCCTCTACGCGCTGGGCATAGACCCCAAGGCCCACGACATCCGTTTCGTGGAGGACAACTGGGAGTCGCCCACCCTGGGTGCCTGGGGCCTCGGCTGGGAGGTGTGGATGGACGGCATGGAGATCACGCAGTTCACTTACTTCCAGCAGGTCGGCGGCTTCGACTGCGACCCGGTCTCCGTGGAACTCACTTACGGCCTCGAACGCCTGTCCATGTACCTCCAGAACAAGGAGCACGCGTTCGACGTGGAGTACGCCCCGGGGGTCACGCTCGGCGACCTGCGCCGCGACTTCGAGGTGCAGCACTCCAAGTACAACTTCGAACTCTCCGACGACGGGCTGCAGCGCGAGCTGTTCGACCGCTTCGAGGTCGAGGCCAACCGCCTCCTGAGCGAAGGCCTCGTTTACCCCGGGTACGAGTTCGTGCTCAAGTGCTCGCACGCCTTCAACCTGCTGGACGCCCGCGGCGTTCTGTCGCACACGGAGCGCCAGGGTTACGTGCAGCGCGTGCGGCGCATGGCCGAGACCACCGCGCGCCGCTACCTGGAAAGCACCGGCGAGCTGGGCGCCGCCCCTAAGAACGGGGGTGAGTGACGTGCAGAGCCACGAAACCGCCGAGCGCGTCGACCTGCTCTTCGAGATAGGCACCGAAGAGCTGCCCAGTTGGTACGTGCAGGAGGGCAGCCAGGCGCTGGCTACGCTACTGACCGAGCGCTTGCGCGCCGCCGACGTGGCTGCTGCCGACGTCACCGCGTACGGCTCGCCGCGCAGGCTGGCGGTCATAGCCCGCGGCCTGCCCACCACCAGCGCGGTGCGCACCGAGGAGCTGCGGGGCCCGCCCGCGTCCGTGGCTTTCGATGAGGCCGGGGCGCCCACCCGCGCCGCGCTCGCGTTCGCCGAGAAGAACGGCGTCGGGGTGTCAGCGCTGGAGAAGCGCGACACGGACAAGGGCAGTTACCTGTACGCCCGCGTGCAGCGCGGCGGCCAGAGCACAGCCGAATTGCTCCCGGAACTCCTGGCGCAGGTCGTGAAGGACCTGCCCGCCCCCCGCAAGATGCGCTGGGGCAGCGAACCCACCCCCTTCGTGCGACCGGTGGCGTGGCTGCTGGCGTTACTGGGCACCGCGGTCCTCACCGTAGAGGCGGCGGGGGTGCGCTCAGGCGGCACCACCCGGGGCCACCGCTTCCTGGCGCCCCATGACGTTGAGGTGCCCTCGCCCGACGCTTACCTGAACGTGCTGGAGGCAGCGTGGGTCCTGGCCGACCGCGCTCGGCGCCGCCAGCTGACAGCCGAGAGCGTGGCCCGAGTGGTGCAGGAGGCGGGCCTGGAGCCGTACCACGACGCGGAGCTACTGGACGAGGTCACCGACCTGGTCGAATGGCCGTTCCCCATACTCGGAGCGTTCGAGGACGAGTACCTCGAGCTACCCGAGGAGGTGCTGGCTACTGTCATGATCACGCACCAGCGCTTCTTCCCGGCCCGCGCCCGTGAGGGGAATCTGGCCGCGCGCTTCGTGGGTATCTCCAACAACCGCGTCGACGACGAGAGCTTGGTGAGGCAGGGTTACGAACAGGTCCTGGCCGGACGCCTTTACGACGCGCGCTTCTTCTGGCGCTCCGACCTGCGTAAGAGCCTCTCGCAGCACGCCTGGGGCCTGACCGGCATAGCGTTCCAGAAGGAGCTAGGCTCCATGGCCGACAAGACGGGCCGGGTCGGCGTGGCGGCCGAGGCGCTGCTCACGGCGCTGGAAGTCACCGCCGAGGAGGCCGAGGCCGTGCGCCGCGCCCTACCGATCTTCCGGGCCGACTTAGCTACGGACATGGTCTACGAGTTCCCCGAGTTGGAAGGCGTCATGGCGCGCGCTTACGCGCTGGCGGAAGGCCAGTCGGAAGCCACCGCGGACGCTCTGCTGGGCGGTGTTAGGCCCCGCACGCACGACGACGACGTACCCGCCACCGAGGCCGGCGCCGTGCTGGCCGTGGCCGACCGGCTGGACAAGCTGGTGGGCTTCTTCGCTCTCGGGCGGCGCCCCTCCGGCTCCGCCGACCCGTTCGGCCTGCGCCGTGACGGCATGGCGGTGGCCAGGGTGGTGGCCGCGCAAGGCTGGAAGCTGCCGCTGGCCGACTTCGTGGCCGCCGCCGTGCAGCCGTACGCGGGCGGTAGCGTGCCGGTCGGTCCGGAGGTCGCGCAGGCGGTCGAGGAGTTCGTCTGGGACCGCGTGGCTGTGCTGCTCCAGGAGCGCGCTGCCGTGCCGGTGGTGCGCGCCGCCGTCCGCGGTTCGCGCAGCGTTACCGGCGCCGCCCGGCGCGTGGAGCTGCTGAACACGCTGCTCGCCTCGCCAGAGGCGGGCGACCTGATGGCGCTGTACAAGCGCGCCGCCAACCTGGCCGCCAAGGCTGAGGAGAGCGCCGAGGTCAACGAGGACCTGTTCCGCGAACCGGCCGAGGCGCCGCTCTACGCGGCGCTCGCTACCGCCCGCACCGGGGTGCAGCAACTCCTCGCCGCAGCCGAAGCGCAACTGCCCGCGTGGGACCTGCGCGACGCGCCGGCCAAGCCGCTGAGCGGGGTAGAGGCCGCCACCGCGCGGGTGGTCAGCCTGAAGGGACCGCTCGACGCTTTCCTGGACAACGTGCTGGTCATGGTCGACGACGCGCAATTGCGGCGCAACCGCCTGGCGCTCCTCAGCGAAGTGGTGGAGGTGCTGAGGCGCTTGGGCGAGCTCGAAGAGCTGGAAGGTACCGAGAAGCAGGGCTGACGATCAGCTTAAGGTGACCACAAAAGGACGAGGGGCTCCGCTTGAAGCTGGAGCCCCTCGAACTCTGTGGTGTGGTGCCGAAGGGGGGACTTGAACCCCCATGTCCTTGCGGACACATGACCCTGAATCATGCGCGTCTACCGATTCCGCCACTTCGGCTCAGGGCCGGCCGCGCACGGCCGGAAGCTGGTTTAGGCCAGCAAGGAAAGAGTTTACCTAAAGGGGAGGAGGCCGCGCAAGTAGCTGCGGAACCGCCCGGTCCCGGCGCCCACTCCGGTATGGTTTCGGTGCCGGCGCAGCCGCCCGGGAGTCCCCGCAAGGGGCGATCCACCGCGAGCGGGTCACGTGCGCCGAGCGCAGCAGCCTGGAGGCGAGATGGAGAACATGGGCGACGAGCGCAAGCGGGTGGCGCTGGTGACCGGGGCGGCCGCCGGCATAGGGCTAGCGTGCGCTCAGCGGCTGGCGGCGGACGGCTACGGCGTGGCGTTAGTGGACGTGAACGAGGCGCAAGGCGCAGCGCGAGCGGCGGACCTGGGCGCGCTCTTCGTGCAGGCGGATCTCAGCACGGCGGACGGCTGCAAGGCTGCGGTGGAAGGCACGCTGGCGCACTTCGGGCGGCTAGATGTGCTCGTCTGCAACGCCGGTATCCAACACATCGACTCTATCGCGGAGTTCCCCGAGGAGCGTTGGGAGTTCATCCTGCGGCTCATGCTCACCGCGCCGTTCCTACTGACGAAGTACGCCTGGCACGCGCTAGAGCGTTCCGGTTCCGGGCGCGTGGTGCATGTCGGCAGCGTCCACAGCGTCCGCGCCAGCCCCTACAAGTCGGCGTACGTGAGCGCCAAGCATGGGCTCGTGGGCCTGGCGCGGGTGACTGCCCTGGAGGGTGGCGAGAAGGGCATCACCTGCAACGTGGTGGCGCCCGCCTACGTGCGCACCAAGTTGGTGGCGGACCAGATAGCGGACCAGGCGCGCACGCGCGGCTTAGGCGAGGACGAGGTGGAGCAGCAGGTGTTCCTGGCGGGCCTGGCAATCAAGAAGATGCTGGAGCCTGCCGACGTGGCGGGCATGGTGGCTTACCTCGCCTCCGAGGACGCGTGGGCCACCACCGGCAGCGTCTTCACCATGGACCTGGGCTGGACCGCGCGCTGAGGTAACTAACCGACCAGCTCGCCGTTCTCCAGGAACGGTTCGCCGTCGAGCAGCACGCGCCCCTCTGAGCGCAGGTCGCAAACCAGGTCCCAGTGGATGGCGCTCTCGTTCGTGCCGCCCGTCTCCGGGTACGACCGGCCCAGCGCCAGGTGGATGGTGCCCAGGATCTTCTCGTCGTAGAGGGTCTTGAGGGTGGGCACGGTGATGTGCGGGTTGGTGCCTATGCCGAGCTCGCCCAGGTAACGGGCGCCGGCGTCAGTAGCCAGTTTCTCGTCCAGCAGCTCCTGGCCCCGGTCGGCGCTGGCCTCCACCACGCGGCCGGCCTCGAAGCGTAGCCGCACGCCCTCCACCAGCGCACCGTCCACGTTGGAGGGGATGGCGAAGCTGATAGTGCCGTTGGCGCTGTCCTCCAGGGGTCCCGTGAACACCTCGCCCGAAGGCATGTTGCGCTTACCGTCCGAGTTAGCCCAGCGGCGCCCCTTCACGCTCATGGTCAGGTCCGTGCCTGGGCCCTCGATGCGCACCACGTCGGCCCTCTCCAGGCGCTCCACCCAGCGCTGCTGGCGGGCGCCGAGCTCGCGCCACCTTGCTGCGGGGTCGTCGTCGTAGAGGAACATGGAACCGTACACGAAGCGCTCGTACTCTGCTGTACTCATGCCGGACTCCTGCGCGGAGGCCGGGGTGGGGAAGAGCGTGACGACCCAGCGCTTGCCCATGCGGGTGCGCGTGACTTCCTGCATGCGCCGCGAGAGGCGTGAAAGCTTGGCGGCGTCGGCGCCCTGCAGCGCGCGGGAGTTGTCGGGTGCGCCCACCCGCGCGTAGGCGTCAACTGTGCTCATCTCCGCCAGTTGCACCTTGGGCTCCGAGCCGAGCAGTTCCTCGCCAACTAGTTCCAACAGGTCGGCGGTCTGCTGAGGGTAGGTGAGCCGGAGGTGCGGTTCGGCGCCGGCCGCCAGCACCGCGCGGTTGAGCGCGCGCGCCATAGGCAGCGCCTCGGTGGCCACGTCTAACAGGATGTTCTCGCCCGCCTTGACGCCCAGGCAGTACTCAACAAGCAACGCGGCGTACTTCTCGTGGATGGGGTGGATCATGCTTACGACGCTATCAGAACGGGCGGCCAGAGCTGGCTGGCCCGGGTCAGGCGCAACGCACCTGACTGTCCCGGGGTTAGGGCAGGAGCGCGCCCGGGGCCACCGGGCTACGGTCGACCGTGAACGTGCTGGTGCCGAGCACCACCAGGCTGCCGTCCTCGTCGAAGACGTCCGTGCGCACCACCACAACGGAGCGGCCGCTGCGCATGACCGTGCCAACTGCACGTAACTCCTTGCCCCGGGCGGGACGGAGGAAATCCACGCGCATGTCTACCGTGGCCACGCTGGGGGCCTGCAGCATGTCGTCCAAGGTCAACGCCGCGGCGGTGCCGGACGCCGCGTCTACTAGCGCGGCCAGGAGCCCACCGTGCGGCATCTGCCTGACGGCGTTGCCGATGTGCTCGGGCTTGAGGGACAGCGCCAGCTCCACCGTCAACGCCTCTTTGTCTATGTGCGTGAGCTTGAGGCCCAGATGCTTGTTGAAGGGGATGTGTTCCTCGATGACCTGACGCAGCAGCTCGCCCATGCCTTCCGGCGTGCCGGCGGCGCTGACGGGGGGGAATGTGGTGTCGTCCTTCACGCTGGAATGCTACCCGTCACAAGCCGGCGGGGGCGTGCCGGTGGTGCGGCGACGGGTACCCAGGCGGCCCTCACACTATGATGGTGCGTCATGAGCAAGAAGCCCCCGTCACGCACGCGCCGCAGCCAGAGCAGGCAGAGACCCCGAAGCAACGATGACGGTGAGAGGCTCCCAGGCGAGCAGCTTCCGGGCGAGCGGCTGCAGCGGCTCATCTCAAGGGCGGGTCGGGCCAGCCGCCGCAAGGCGGAGGAACTGATCCTAGCGGGCCGCGTAACCGTGAACGGCCGGAAGGCCGTGCTGGGGCAGCGCGCCCTGCCAGGCGACGACGTCAGGGTCGACGGTAAACAGCTCCATCTCTCCGATGAGCGGCTCACGTACCTGCTCCATAAACCAGCCGGTTACGTGACCACGGCCTCGGATGAACGCGGCCGGCAGACGGTGCTCGACCTCCTGCCGCCCACGCCCGGCCTGCACCCCGTTGGTCGCTTGGACCGCGACACCGAAGGGTTGCTGCTTTTGACCACCGACGGCGACCTGACGCTGCGGCTGACCCACCCGCGTTACGGCATGGAGAAGGAGTACCGCGTCTGGTGCAAGGAGGGGCGCGTGGACGGCGGCGCCCTCAAGCGCCTCGTCGACGGCGTGGAGTTGGAGGACGGCCCCGCCAAGGTCGTCAGCGCGCGGCCCGCGCCCGGAGGCGCCGTGGTGGTCCTCACGGAAGGGCGCAAGCGCGAGGTCCGGCGCCTCTTCAAAGCTGTGGACCGCACCGTTGAGCGGCTGGTGCGCACCCGCGTGGGGAGCCTCAAGCTAGGCGACCTAGCGGTGGGCGCGTACCGGGAGGTCAGCGCCAAGGAGCTCGCGCGCCTCGGGTATAATCCGGGCTGATCAGCGGCACGGTAGTCTCGCTGGCAGTGGGCTAGTCGCCCGCACTCCCACCTCGCTTCCATGTACGCGCGCCACTATCCGGCCGTTAACGAAGGGCTTACACCGATGTCGCAACAGAACACTTTCGTACCCGGGGACGGCGCCGTTCAACTGGACGCCGCTACCATCGCCGGCCGCGTAGCGGAACTCGGCGCACAGATCACGCGCGATTACGCCGGTAACGACCTTCACCTCATCTGCGTGCTGAACGGCGCGTTCGTGTTCATGGCCGACCTCGTGCGCGCCATCAACCTGCCCTTGACGGTCGACTTCCTGTCGGTCACCAGCTACGGGTCGCGCACCGAATCTAGCGGCGAGGTCAGGCTCCTCAAGGACCTCGAGCAGAGCCTCAAGGGGCGCCACGTGATCATCGTTGAGGACATCATCGACACCGGCTTGACCATGGAGTACCTGGTCAGCTACATGCAGGGCAGGCACCCCGCCTCAGTGAAGGTGGCCACCCTGCTCTCCAAGCCGTCCAGGCGCTTGGTGGACGTGCCCGTGGACTACGTGGGCTTCACAATCGACGACGCCTTCGTGTACGGCTACGGCCTGGACGTCGGGCACCGCCTGCGTAACCTGCCGTTCGTCACGAGCCAGAAGGCTTGAACGTGCGTCGCCGTAAGACTCTGCTCACGCTCCTGGCTGTGGCCGTGGCCACCCTCGGCGGCCTTGTGGTCACCGCCGCGCTACGCGACACCGACCCGCCCCAGCTGTACGTAGAGCACGCGGCGCGCCTGCCGGAAGGGCAACCCCTGCAACTGTTCGTAAGCGCCGACGAGCCCGCCACCTTCGTGCTGGAGTACGCCGGCCAAGTGGTGCAAGAGGTAGCGCAGGAGTTCACCTTCCAGCTGCCGGCGGTCGCCGGCGTGCACGTGGCCCACCTGGTGGCTACCGACGGTGCGGGCAACGCTACGGAGGAGTCCTTCACTATTACCGGCGTGCCGCCGCTGGTGCCCACGCTGCAAGCCGCCGGCAACGTCACAGCCGGTGACCCGCTCGGCATCCGCGTCTGGCCGCAGGGCCGGCGCGCACTGGGTGAGCCCGCGGCCGTTGGGGCCGACGTTGCGGGTCCTGCCGACCCTGCCGACTCTGCCGACGACGCGCTTGTGGCTACCGTGGCCGACGTGCTGGTGACCCTGAACGGCGTGACCTTACCCACTCGCGCCGTGACCGGCGGTGATGGGCAGGAGCTGCAAGCCCTGGCCGCCACCACCATGACGGTGGAGCCCACCACGCTGGAGCTGGTGGTCACCGTCTTGGACGAGTTCGGCCGCTCCGCCACTGCTGTTCACGAAGTGGTCCTCACCCCCTTGCCGGTGGAGGTCGAGCAACTGCAGCTGAGCGCCGCCACCCTGTCGCTCATAACGCCTGAAGCGCGTGAGCTGGAAACCGCCGCCCTGGCGGGCGCCTGGGCGCGCGCCGAGCCCGCCCCGCTGTGGGAGGAACCGTTCGCCATGCCGATAGGCGGGGTCAACACCAGCGGCTTCGGCGACGCGCGCCGTTACGCCCAGGGCGGGCCTGTCTCGTTCCATTACGGCCTCGACCTGGCGGCGCCCACGGGCACCCCGGTTCACGCCACTAACGTGGGGCGGGTCCTGATCGCCGGTCATTACCCCATCAAGGGCGGCTTCATAGCCGTAGATCACGGTGGCGGAGTCATGAGCTACTACTTCCACCTCTCCCGCGTGAACGTGGTCGACGGCCAGCTGGTGCAGCGCGGCGAGGTCATAGGCGAGGTGGGCAGCGAAGGGCTCTCCACCGGTCCGCACCTGCACTGGGAGATGCGCGTTCACGAGGAGGCCACCAACCCGCTCGAGTGGGTCGACCGCGTGTTCCCCGGAGACCCGAGGTGAGTAACGCGGTCCGAGCGTCCGGCCTGGCGCCGCGCGCGCTGGGGCTAACCGTGGTACTTTCCCTGATCTTGAGTGCACTACCCGCCGCCCTGGCTGACGGGCACCCCTGGCAAGAGGGCGTGTGGTACGAGATCTTCGTTCGCAGCTTCAACGACTCGGACGGCGATGGCGTAGGCGACCTGCAAGGCGTCATCCGCAAGCTGCCGTACCTGAGCGAGCTGGGCGTGAGCGGCATCTGGCTCATGCCGATCCACCCGAGCCCCAGTTACCACGGTTACGACGTTACCGACTACACCGACATAAACCCCGATTACGGCACGCTGGATGACATGAAGGAGTTGCTGGCGGCGGCGCACGCGCTGGGCATCCGCGTCATCATGGACTTCGTTCCCAACCACTCCTCCAGCCAGCACCCGTGGTTCCTGGCGTCCGCGGCCGGCGACCCTGCCTACCGCGACTACTACGTGTGGCACAGCGCGCCGCCCGACTGGCGTGGCACGCGCGGTGGCTCCGCCTGGCACCCTTCGCCCACGGGCGCGGCGGAGCACTACCTGGGGCTCTTCTCGCCCGGCATGCCCGACCTGAACCACCGCAACCCGCAGGTGGTGGAGGAGTTCAAACAGATCGCGCGCTTCTGGCTCGAGCTCGGCGTGGACGGCTTCAGGGTCGACGCTATTCAGCACATGATCGAGTCGGACAGCGGCCAGATCTCGAACACTCCCGAAACGTACGAGTGGGTGCGCGAGTTCCAGGCGTTCATGCACGAGGAGGCGCCGCACGCGTTCCTGGTCGGCGAGACCTGGACGGAGATGCCGGCCATCATCCGCTACCACGAGAGCGCTCAGCTGGACATGTCGTTCGATTACCCGCTGTGGCGCGTGCTGCTCGCCGCCATCCAGGGGCGCTCGGCCGCGGACCTGGGCGACGTGGTGGCGCAGGCGGAGCAGCTCTACCCGGAGGACGCGGTGCGCGGTACCTTCATCTCTAACCACGACCAGACCCGGCCCGCCACCCTGCTGTCGTTCCCGCGCCGCGACGAGCAGCGCATGAAACTGGCGGCGGGACTGCTCCTCACCCTGCCGGGCACGCCGTTCTTGTACTACGGCGACGAGATCGGCATGCCTGACGGCCCGGGTAGCTTCGACGTCGAGAAGCGCACCCCCATGCGCTGGACGGAACCGACCGCTGGTGGCCTGTTCGGTTTCACCACCGGCGCGCCCTGGACCAACCCGGGTGAGGTACCGGCCGGCGTCAGCGTGGAGGCTCAGCAGGCCGACCCTGGCTCCGTATGGCACGCCTACCGGCGCCTGATAGCGCTGCGCGGCGCCCTGCCGGCACTGCACTCGGGCGACTTCACGCTACTGGACGCCGGCGCGCGCGCCGTGCTGGCAGCGCAGCGCTCTTATGCGGACGAGCGGGTGCTGCTCCTCGCTAACTTGAGCACCCGCGCCGTGCCCGTGAACCTGGCGGCTCTCGGGGTGCAGCCGGACGCGGTGACGGTGGTTCACGCTCCGCTCGAGGCCGACGAGGCCGCGCCGCTACCGCTGGGTGCTGAACTCGAGCTGGGCGCGCTCTCGCTGTTGGTCCTCGAGCTGCGCTGACTGGTCGACCCCCGCTTAGCCCGCGCCATGAGGCCCGGCGCCGCCGCGCGGCGGCGCCTTATACTTGGCGACCATGACACCAAACGCCACCCCCTCACCCTCGTCCGGGGCCGCCGGCAAGTTGCCGCGCGTCTTCTCGGGCGTTCAACCCACCAGCACTCCTCACATCGGCAACTACGTGGGGGCGCTCAGGCAGTGGGTGCAGCAGCAGGATGAGGGCGAGAACATCTTCTGCGTGGTCGACCTCCACGCGCTGACCATCCCCGAAGAGATCGACCCCAAGGAGCTCAAGGCCGCTTCGCGCAGCGTGGCGGCGCTCTACCTGGCCGTAGGGATAGACCCAGAGCGCAGCATCGTGTTCGTGCAGTCGCACGTGCCGGAGCACACGGAGCTCTCGTGGCTCCTCAACTGCGTCACGCCCCTCGGGTGGCTGTACCGCATGACGCAGTTCAAGTCGAAGTCCGAGGAGCGCGAGAGCGTTGGGGCGGGCCTGCTCAACTACCCGGTGCTCATGGCGTCCGACATCTTGCTTTACGACACGGACCGCGTGCCTGTGGGGGACGACCAGGTGCAGCACATCGAGCTCACCCGCGACGTGGCGGTGCGCTTCAACAACCTGTTCGGCGACACCTTCGTGATCCCTAAGGCGGTCATCCCTAAGGTGGGGGCGCGCATCATGGGCCTCGATGAGCCGGAGGCGAAGATGAGCAAGAGCGTGGCGGCTAAGCGCGACGGTCACGCCATCGGCCTCCTCGACGACGAGAAGCGCATACGCAAGAGCATCATGTCGGCAGTTACGGATTCGGGGCGCGAGGTGCGCTTCGAGCACGCTTCGCCCGGCGTGCGTAACCTGCTCACCATCCATCAGGCGCTCACGGGCCAGGAGATGAGCGCCATCGAGGCAGAGTTCGAAGGGGCCGGTTACGGTCACCTCAAGAAGGCGGTCGTGGCGTCCGTCATGGAGGCTCTGACGCCCATCCAGGCGCGCTACAACGAGTACCTCTCCGACACCGCGGAGCTGGACCGCGTCCTGCAGAACGGCGCCGAGCGCGCTCGGGCGGTCGCCAGCGTGACCATCCAGCGCGTCAGGGACGCCATGGGGGTCGGCTGACGGGTCCGGTACTCTTCCTCTTCTTAGACGGGGTGGGTCTCGGGGCCGGCCGCGGTCCCGAGGCTCAGGAGAACCCTCTGGCGCACGCACCGATGCCGGTGTTGTCGGCCCTGGTCGGCGGTGCGCTCACGCGCGAGCGCGAAGCCCTGGCCAGCCAGGATGTGGTCTTCCGGCCGCTGGACCCCACCTTGGGCGTGGAGGGCCTACCGCAGTCGGCTACGGGTCAGACCACGCTGCTCACGGGCCTCAACGCCGCGGAGGCCATGCAGCGTCACTACGGCCCGTGGCCCGGCCCCACGCTCATAGCGCTGCTGCAGGACGGCACCCTCTTCCACGACGCTGAGGCGCGCGGCGGCGCGGTGCTGGCCAACGCTTACCCCGAGGACTACTTCGCGGTCATCGACACGCGCCGCTTCAAGCCCAACGCTCCCGTGGTGGCCGCCCGCAGCGCGCAGGTCGAGCTGCGCGACATGGAGCGTTACCGCGCTGATGAGGCCGTGGCCGCCGACCTGAGCGGCGCCCGCTTCGCGCGCTCTAAGCCCGGCACCGACGCGCAGCCGCCCGAGCAGGCTGCGCAGATCCTGGCGGAGCTCACCCTGGGCGCTTCGCTGACGTTCTTCGACCTGTGGCTGACCGACTCGCTGGGGCACGCCCGCAACGGCGCGGAGGCCGTGAAGCTACTCGCGCGACTCGACGCCCTGGTGGGTGGGCTCGTGCAGCACGGCGCGGGCAGCGAGTTCACGCTCGTGGTGACCTCAGATCACGGCAACCTCGAGGACCTCTCTACCAAGGGGCACACCATGAACCCGGTTCCGCTGCTGGCGTTGGGGCCGGGGGCGGCAGAGTTCCAAGCGGCCGACTCGCTCTTGGACGTGGCGCCGGCCATCAGGCGTGTGTGGGGCTAACTGAGTAAGTTGCTCAGCCGCCTAAGATGAGGATCATCGGTTCGTACCAGGCGCCCACCAGCAACAGGAGCCCAGCGATGGGCAGCATGAGGAGCAGTTTGCGGTAGGCCCTGAACATGCGTGCTTCGCCCGGTGAGAAGAGCGTGGCCAGCAGCATGCCGCCGCCCGCCACCACGAGGAAGTAGGCGGTGAGCTCCAGCACTAGCAGGATCAGTATGAGCACCGACTCGAGCACGCCGGCGCCGCCGAGTAACCCGAACGGTATGCCTTGCGCGAAGAACGACAGGCCCGCGAACAGGTAGGCGGGCACGCCGAACAGCGCCGCCAGCGAGAAGGTGACGGACAGGGTGACGACCACGAAGTTCTGGTAGAAGGTCGTGACCGCGGCGCGCGCCACGTTGCCGCTGCTGTACGCCTCGGTGGCCCCGAGCGAGGTCACGGCGTTGGTGACTACCTCAACGATGGCCGCTTCGCATTCGTCGGGTAGTGCGCTGCCCAGCAGCGCGCCCATGCCGAAGGCGCCGTACAGCAGGGCCATTGTGATGATCACTAACCGGCGGTGCTGCCCGATGACCTGCCGGCCAGCGACCAGCCAGCGCCGCAGTAGCGAGCCGCGGGTGAGGAGCTGTATGAGCACGAGCAGCGAGAAGGCCGTGAAGAGCCACCAGGCGGTGGGCGTCTGCAGCCAGGCGCGCACGCCAGTTAACTCCAGGGTGCTCCTGAAGCCGACGAACTCGACAGTCCATTCCTCGGCTGCGCCGGCGGTGGCGTCCGCACTTTCCGCGCCGTCCGTGCCTTCCGCACTTTCCGTGCCGAGTCGCGGCGCGGTGGTGGGCTCGTCCGCGGGCTCGCTGATGGGTTCCGCCCTGCGGAGGCGCACCTCCACCACGTCGAGCGTGTCGAGGGGCCTAACCGCCGCGTAGGTGAAGATGCGCACGGCGGGGTCGTCCGAAGGGCGCTCCACGCGGTCCTCGATGCGGACCTCGGTGCCGGCGGGTGGCGCCGCGCGGGAGCCGACCAGGTTGGGTAGCTGCCGGCAGATCTCTTCAGCGCTCATGGACGCGCTGGGCAGTATGGAGGTGGTGGCGCGCGAGAGCCATTCCCGGACCGCGGCGTCGGCGCTCGCGCCGGCGGTGTCCGTTACCTGTTCGGCGGCGGCCGGGGCTGGTGCAGCGGCGCCGGTTGGCGGCTGGTCCTGCGCTACAGCCGGGCCGAACGCGAGGATCAGAAGGGCGAACAGCGCCGCCAGCACGCGCATGCGGCGCTGCGGCCTGGGTTGTGGTCGTCGCTGTGCCATCTTCTCCATGCTCAGGTGAAAGGATAAGGCCCCTCGGCGGTAACTTCGCTTACGCGCGGAGGTGCTCGGGAGAGCATACCGCCTGGGGCGCGCTCGCGGGCCGGTAGTACACTTACGCCGTGATGAGCAGGTCCGCTCCCTGGGTCGTGAACGCCGCGCGCCGCACGCTGGTGACGGCGTTCCCTGGCCTGGCGCGGCCTGCCGACGACTGGGCGGCGGCGCGCCTGGCGCCAGCGGAGGCGCGCTTGTTCCTGAGCCTGCCGCCTCAGGAGCGGGCGCACGGCATCGAGGTGGCGCGCCGGTTACTCGCCAGCAACCCGGACGCTTCACCCACCCTGGTCAAGGCGGCCTTACTTCACGACGTGGGCAAGCTCGGCACACCGCAGTTCGTGCTGTGGCGCGTGCTGACCCACCTGCTGCCGCCTGCGGCGCTGGCGGCGGAGCCGCGCCTACGCGGCCTGGCCGGCGCCCGCCAGGCGCGGGTGCACCACGCGCGTTACGGCGCCGAGCTCATCCGGCAGGCGGGGGGTCACGCGGCCGTGGTGGAGCTGGTGGCGCGGCATCATTCGGCGCCGACGGCAGACCTGCCTACGGAGCAGGCGAACGACTTGGCGCGCTTGAGGGCAGCTGATGAGCGGACCTGACCCGCGGGCCGGCAAAGAGTCGATTGGCGGTGCGCACGGCGCCGGCACACCGGAGAGCCCTTACCCGCACCTGGCCTGGCTCTTCGGACTGCAGCGTTTCGGCATGCGCACCGGCCTAGACACGGCTCGTGAGCTGTTGCGGCGGCTAGGTAATCCGGAGTCGGAGCTCGACACGGTGTTGGTGGGAGGCACGAACGGCAAGGGGAGCGTAGCCAGGCTGCTAGCCGCTTGCCTGCAGGCCTCTGGGGTCCGCACTGGGCTGTTCACCAGCCCGCACCTGCAGCGGGTCGGGGAGCGCGCCCGCGTGAACGGTGTGCCCGCCAGCGACGCGGACATGGACCGCCTGGTGGGCGCCGTCCGGTCTGAAGCAACCGCGGTGGAGGCCACCTTCTTCGAGGTCATGACGGCGGTCTGCTTGCTGCGCTTCGTTGAGGCGCGCGCGGACGTGGCGGTACTGGAGGTAGGCATGGGCGGCCGGCTGGACGCCACTAACGTGGCCGCCCCGGACCTAACGGTCATCACTGGTGTGGCCCTCGACCACACCGCGGTGCTGGGCGACACGGTTCAGGCCATAGCGGCCGAGAAGGCCGGCATCGTCAGGCCAGGCGTGCCGCTGCTGACGGGGGCTGAGGGCGCCGCCCTACGCGTGCTTGAGGACCGCGCCGCGGCGGTCGAGGCGCCCGTCTTCGTGCTGGGGCGCGAACTGAACGTAGCGGTTATAGCCAGTAGCTGGGAAGGCCTGGAGCTGCGGCTGACCTGGAACGCCAGCCAGGTCAGGCACGTGCCACTGGTTCTGCAGGAGGCGGGGGCCATGCAGCTGACGGCGCCGCTGGTCGGCCGGCATCAGGCCGGTAACGTGGCGTTGGCCGCCTTCGGCGCTCTGCTGCTAGGGGTGGAGCCCGGCACCGTGCAGGCCGCTCTGGCCCTCACCCGGTGGCCGGGCCGGCTAGAGCGCCGAGAGTACGAGGGGCGCCACGTTGTGTTGGACGGGGCGCACAACCAGCAGGCGGCCGCCGCTCTGGCCCGCGCGCTCGGTGAGCTGGAGGGACGCGTGGCCGTGCTCGTGCTAGGCGTCTCGGCCGATAAAGACGTTGACGCCTTGCTGAGCGAACTGCAGGGCGTGGCTAGTCACGTGATCTTCACCGCGGCGGTCAACAGCCCACGTTCGGCCGAGCCCACCGCGCTGCTTGAGGCGTGGCAGCGCGCCAGCGGAGCTGCAGCTGTTAACGCTGAAGCTTTGAGCGCCGAGGCCGTGAGCGCTGAGGCCGTGAGCGCCAAACCTGCGAGCGCCGAGGCCGTGACCGGCCCTGCGGCGGCGCTGCGCCGCGCCCTTACGCTGGCGGCGCCAGGGGAGACCGTGGCGGTGGCTGGCAGCCTCTTCCTGGTGGCGGAGGTGTGTAACGTGCTGGACGGGGTCGACGGGGAGCCTTACGAACGCTGGCAGTGAGTCAGCCGGCAGCCGCGTCCCCTTGCTGGCGGCGCCGCTCCCGTAGCCACGCCTGCACGTGCTTCACGGCGCCAATCAGAGCTACCGGCAGTAGGCCCGTGACCACCGTGAAGAGCTCGTCACCGAACCAGCCCTCCCGCTGCAGCAGGTAGAAAGCCACGACTGGCAGGAGCAGGGCGCCGATGAGGCCCGCTAGGTTCATGCGCCGGATTATCAGGTAGATACCCACGATGAAACCGAGGTAGAAGAGGCCGAGGAGCGGCGCGAACGGCAGGGTGACGCCGAAGGTGGTGGCGATGGCCTTACCGCCAGCGAAGTGCACCCAGGGCGAGTACGCGTGACCGAGCACTGCCCCCACCGCCGCCGCCATGACCACCACCAGCGCTGCCGCCCCCGCTCGGCCCACAGCTTCCGCCATCTGGAACGCCAGGTAGGTGGCGAGCGCCCCCTTGCCCACGTCGATCAGCGCCACCGCCACGCCCGTGACCCAGCCCAGGTTGCGGGCGGTGTTCATGGCGCCCATGTTGCCGGAGCCGACCTCGAAGATGTTCTTGCCCCTTAGGCGGGCGGCTATGGCGGCGGTGGGGAGGCTGCCCAGCAGGTAACCGAGCGCCAGCGCCGCGAAGAGGTCAAACATGCTGTCGGGCCCCCGCGCCGCCGCTCTGGGTCGGCTGCGTCAGCGCGCGCACAGCGGCGAAACTGCGGAGTTCGTGAGCGTGGTACGCCACGTAGCGCTCCAGCAGCCGCCAGTGCAGGGCGCGGTCCACGGGCGGGTCCTGAAGCGCCTGCGTCAGCGGCACGCTAATCAGCTGCGTCAGTCCGTGCACGGCGCCCTGCGTAAGTGGCACGCCTTCAGCGCACTCCGCACAGGTGAGCCCGCCGCCCGCCACGTCGAAGTGGGTGAGGGGCGCGTCTCGCTGGCAGCGCACGCACGGCGCCAGGCGGGGCGCGAGGCCCGCCACCCCCAGGAGCCGCCAGGCGTAAAGGAGCGCCACGTGTTCCGGGTCGTCATGCACGTTCAGGCCGCGCAGGCCGCTGGTCAGGTAGTCGTAAAGCCGTTCGCCTAAGTGCACGTCGACGGTCAGCACGTCGACAAGTTCGGTGATCAGGTGAGCGTAAGGGTAGACGTCCGGTTCGCTGAGCCGCGCCAGCGCGCCGTTCAGTTTCACCTGCGTTAGGAGCGCCAGGGCGTCGTCGCCCTTACGGTAGAACTGCACGGTCACGTCGTGGAAGAGGCTGAGCCTGCCGAGGTTGCCGCCCGGCAGCGTGCCCTTGCGCGCCACGGCGCGCCATTTACCGGCCTGGTTGAGCAGTGTGACGATCACATCGCCTGAGGGGAGCGCGCTGCGCCTGATGACGATGCCGTCGCTGACGGTGTAGTACCGCACGGCGGACAGTCTAGCGCGGGTGGTGCCAAGTCAGGACCGCCTGGCCTGCTACCGGCTGCAACGCTAACTGAGTGGCAGCGGGCAGCATGAGGCTGTCGCCCGCCTCTAGCACGCGGAACGCACCGCCCGGCAGGTCCACTATGAGTTGCCCCTCGATCACGATCAGCAGACAGTTCGCGGCGGGCTCGAGTAGCGTGCGCTCCGCTAGCGCCTGCACCTCGAGGTCCGTGCCGGGCACAGCGATGCGTGCGCCCGCCGCCGAGCGCGCCAGCGCTAACAGGTTGAGGGGATTAGGCGTCGCGCTCAGCCCGCAGCCTTACCGGCAGCGGCTGCCGCTTCTGCCGCTTTGCGGGCGCGCCCGAACGCCATGCGCAGCTTGAAGAGAGCGGCCTTGTTGATGCGCGCCGCCTCGGCGGGATCGATGCCCAGTTCGGCGGCTGCTTGCTCGGGCGTCATGGCCTGGTGACCGCGGACGCCGAGCGTGCGCTCCGCCACCGCCACGGCTTCGGGCTCCAGCTCGCTGAAGTGGCCCGCCAGTTGCTCCGGGGTGGCTTTAGGCGCTGGCGCGGCCTTACTGCCCTTACCCTTGGAGCTCTTCTTGGCGGTGCCCTTCTTAGCGGCCGCCTTCTTGGTAGCGCCCTTCTTGGCCGCCCCGCGCTTGCCCTTAGCACCGCCGCTGGCTGCGACCGCCGCCTCGCGGGCGGCCAGGATCTCGAGCGCTTGCTCCAGCGTCACGTCCTCAGGCGTCAAGTCGCGCGGCAGCGACGCGTTCAACGAGCCGCGCTTAACGTAGGGGCCGAAGCGTCCGGAGCGGACCTCGATGGGTTCACCGCTGTTGGGGTCCTCGCCGAGTTCTTTTAGGGCCGCGCCGCCGCGCTGCGACTTGCTCGCCAGCAGTTCTAGGGCGCGCGGAAGCTCCACGTCGAGGAGGAACTCACCCTTGGGGATGGAGGCGTACACGCGCTGATGCTTGACGTACGGGCCGTAACGACCGATGCCCACCTCGACCGGGTCGCCGCTCTCGGGATGAACACCCAGGGCCTTGGGCAGCGCCATGAGGTCGAGCGCCAGGGGCTCCGTAACGTCGTGCGGCTCAACGCCGGGCGGCAGCGAGACGCGCTTGGGCTTGCCGCCCTTGGGGCCCGTGTCGCCCAGCTGGAGGTACGGCCCGAACGGGCCGCGCTTCAGGAGCACCGGCTCGCCCGTCTCCTCCCAGGTGGCTACCTCCACGTCGCCCATGTTGCCCTCGACCAGGTAGCGCTCGAGGTCCTCGCGGCTGAGGTCGCCGGGCGCCACCTCGGCGGGTAGCGAGGTGGTCTTGAGCTCGCCGTCCAGTGGACCTTCCACGTATGGGCCGTAACGCCCGACGCGCACCACGTAAGGCTCCCACTTCTCGTTATGGATGGTGGAAATCGCGCGGGCGTCCACGCCCTCTAGGGCCTCGTCGACCCGTTTCACGATGCCCTCTTCACCGAGGTAGAAATCGCGCAGGTAACCGGCCGCGTTGCGTTCGCCGGCGGCTATGTCGTCTAGCGCCGATTCCATCTGGGCCGTGAACTCCGTGTCGACCAGCCGCTCGAACTGCTGCTCGAGCAGGTTGTTGGTGGCGAAGGCTGTGAAGGTGGGCACCAGCTGCTGACCCTGCTTACGCACGTAACCGCGCGCCTGGATGGTCTCGATGATGCTGGCGTAAGTGCTCGGCCGGCCGATGCCTTCGGACTCGAGCAGCTTCACTAGGCTCGCGTCCGTGTAGCGGGCGGGCGGTTTGGTCTCGTGACCGGCCGCTTCGACACCGCGGCACTGCAGCGCGTCGCCTTTACTAAGTGGCGGCAGCGGCTGATCCTGGTCGTCGAGCGCGGCGTCCGGGTCGTCGGAGCCTTCCACGTAAGCGCGGAAGAAGCCGGGGAAGAGCACCGTGCGGCCCGAAGCGCGGAACGCCAGGTTCGCGGGCTTCTCGCCCAGTTGCTGAACTACGCCGTCAGGGACGCCGTTGCCGAGGCTGGCGCTGATGCGGGCCGTGACGAACTTGAGGCGCGCGTTGGCCATCTGGCTGGCCACCGTGCGTTTCCAGATCAGGTCGTAAAGCGCCGCCTCCGTGCCGCGCAGGCCGTGCTCCTCAGCGGTCTTCATCTCCACACCGGCGGGCCTGATGGCTTCGTGCGCTTCCTGCGCGTTGCGGGTGCTCTGTTTGAAGGTGCGCACGCTGCCGTGCAGGTACTCCTGGCCGTAACGGCTCTCGATGGCGGCGCGGCTGGCCCTGACCGCCTCCTCGCTGAGGCTGGTGGAGTCGGTACGCATGTACGTTATGTAGCCGTTCTCGTACAGCGACTGCGCTACGCGCATGGTGTCGCGCGCGGAGAGGCCCAGCTTGCGGCTGGCTTCCTGCTGCAGGGTGGAGGTGGTGAAGGGCGCGGCCGGGGTGCGGGTGGACTCGCGCTCCTCCAGCTCGGTGAGCTGCCAGGCGCCCGCCTGAGCGAGTTGGGCCAGGCCGGCGGCGTCCGCTTCGCCGAGCTCCACCACGTCCTTGCCGCGCTCTAGCTCCGCCTTGAGAACGCCGGTAGCGGCGTCGTAATCGCGGCCGCTGGCGACCCGCACGCCGCCCACGTGGGTGAGGGTCGCCTGGAAGCCGGCCGCCTCCTTAGCCAGGTGAGCGGTCAGGTCGTAGTAGCCGGCGGAGACGAAGCGCATGCGCTCCTGCTCGCGCAGTACGAGGAGCCGCACGGCCACGCTCTGCACGCGGCCGGCGGAGAGCCGCGGCGCTATCTTGCGCCACAGCAGCGGGCTGATGGCGTAACCGACCAGGCGGTCGAGCACGCGGCGCGTCTCCTGAGCGTCCACCAGGCTGGAGTCGATCTGGCGAGTGCGTTCCAGGGCGGCGAGGATGGCTTCCTCGGTGATCTCGTGGAAGACCATGCGCTTGATAGGCACTGTGGGCTCGAGGAGCTCCACCAGGTGCCAGCCTATGGACTCGCCCTCGCGATCCTCATCCGTTGCTATATAGAGTTCGTCGGCCTGCTTGAGCGCGGACTTGAGGCGCTTAACGGTGTCCTTCTTACGGGGCGACACCACATAGACGGGCTTGAAGTCCTCGTCCACGTTCACGCCGAGGCGCGCCCACTCGGCGCCCTTCAGTTCTGGCGGTATCTCGGAGGCGTTGGACGGCAGGTCGCGTACGTGGCCCATGCTGGCTTCGACCTGATAGCCGGCCGGCAGAAAGCGGCTGATCGTCCTCGCCTTGGTCGGCGATTCGACGATAACCAGGCGCTTCTTTCCTTCATCCAACGACAATGTCATGCCCCCTAGCGAAATGGCGCGGCCATTATACGGGCAACCCTTAGCCTGTCAAGCATCGGTCTAGGCTGGCGTACCGGGCCGGGCGGTGAGCCCGCCTGGCCAGCGCGGGGTGCGGACGGTTGGGCGACTATAAGGGACGGCGGTTACTGATGGCGCGGCCCAAGGTGACCTCGTCGGCGTACTCGAGGTCGCCCCCGACGGGCAGGCCGTAAGCTATGCGGCTCACTGGCACGCCCTCTTCCTGCAACTGGCGCGCCAGGTACATGGCCGTGGCCTCGCCCTCCACCGTGGTGGAGGTGGCCAGCACCACTTCCTTCACGCCGGCCAAGCGGGGTGTGAGGCCGGCGATGGTGAGCTTGTCGGGGCCGACGCCGTTCATGGGGCTCAGGGCGCCGTGCAGCACGTGGTACAGGCCGCGGAACTCGCCCGAGCGTTCTATGGCGAGGAGGTCGGCGGGCTGCTCCACCACGCACACGAGGGTGCGGTCGCGGGTTGAGTCGGAGCACACCGCGCACGCTTCCTCGCCGCTACTCATGACGTTGAAGCAGACCGGGCAGGTGGTGAGGTCGGTCTTGGCGTTCACCAGCGCTGCGGCCAGCGCGCGCACTTCTTCCTCGGGTCGGTTGAAGAGGTGGAAGGCGAGCCGCTGAGCGCTCTTGGGTCCCACCCCCGGTAGTCGCCCTAGTTCGCGGATGAGGGTGAGGAGCGCGTTGGGGAACCTGACGCTCACCGTGGCAACTCCATCAAGCGGGGGGCGCTTAGCTTCAGAAGAGGCCGCCCATGCCGCCCATGCCGCCGAGCCCACCCATGGCGGAGCCCATCTCTTTCTCCTGCAGTTCCTTGGCGCGGCGCTGGACTTCGTTCACGGCAGCGGTGACGAGGTCCTCGAGCATCTCCACGTCCTCGGGATCCACGACCGCGGGGTCGATCCGTACGGCGGTGACGGTGCCTTCGCCAGTGGCGGTGGCGGTGACCATGCCGGCGCCGGCGCTGCCCTCCACGCTCATAGACGCCAGGCGCTCTTGGGCCTCGGCCACCTTGCGCTGCGCTTTCTGGGCTTCCTTCATCAGCTTCTGTATGTTCATTTTGGTTTCTCCTACCGGACCGCGGCCGCCGTGGCTGGCGCGGTGCCTGCTGGGTTCTAGTACCGCTCGGCCGGTGAAGGCCGGGAGGTCAGGCGCCGCCCGGTCCGAACGACAGCCTGTCCTGATCGTCATCATCGTACCCGCCTTCCGCCGCCTCTTCGTCGTGCGGCGCTGCGGGCGCTTCGTCCAATGCGCCGTCGTCAGCTGCCTGCGGCCTGACTTCCACCACTCGGCCCGGGAACAGCGACTGCAACTGCTCGAAGGCCTGCTCTAACTCGGTGGGTGCCGGGTCGTCGGATTCGGCGGGTTCGGCCCGCGTTGGCGCTGGCCGTGACGGCGCTGGCGAGACGGCCTCCTGCGGTGGCGTGTCCCAGAAGTCCGGCGGCAGCTCCTCCATGCCGAACGCCACATCGTCGGGTATTAGCGACGCTTCGTCTGAGCCGCCGCCCGCGGCCGGCGCGGAGCGGTCAGCGGGCGCGGCGGGCTGGGACTGCCGCGCTGCCGGCTGTGGAGGCTGAGGCCGTGGCGCTTCCGACGCTTGCGACACAGGTTCGGGCGCCGGTTCAGGGCTCGGGGTACTGGTGGGCGGTGCGCTGCTGGATAGTGCGCTGCTGGATAGTGCGCTGCTCGTGGGCGGGTTGGTGCGCGGCGGGGCGGTGCGGCGCCCCGTTACGCTTTTGGGCCATCACCACCCGCGGCGCTCGTTCCGCCCGCTCCGCCCGTGCGGACCCCGCCGGGCCCCTCGATGATGAGGCGCACCGAGGGACCCAGTTCGCTCTGCAGCAGGGCCTCTAGTTCGCCCTGCCGTGAGAGGAGCTGACTGTGGTGGAAGGCGTGCGTGTCCTGGTAAACAAGGCGCACCACGTCGTCTTCCATGCTGGCGGCTGCGGGCATGAGGAACGCTTTCAGCTGCGGGCTGGCTTTGCCGCGAATACTGTGCCACGAGAAGCTGCGGCGGCCACTGCCGCTCGCCTCGGCGGCGCCGGAAGCGGCGGCCTGAGGCGGAGGGTCTGAAGCGCCGGACGCAGCCGGAGCGGGGCGGGTCGGTCGGCGGTTGGGTTCGAACGCCGGCGTGGCTGGTTCGGCGCTGCCGCCGGCCGCCTGGGTGGCTGGCTGCTCGGCCCTGCCAGCTGGCCGCTGCGTGGCGGGCGCCTGCACCGGCGCGGCCGCTCCGCTGGGGCGCGCCGCAGCCATGGTGGCCGCGGCGGTCGGTGCCAGGGCGGCGCCCGCCGCGGGTGCGCTGCTCGCCGGCACGTTGCCAACTAGCGCGTTACGCGTCTTGATAAGCGCCACCTCGAGGGCGTACAGGTCGTTGTTGCGCACGAAGCGCTCCTGCTCGTCGTCCAGTGCATGCAGGGCCACCAGCAGTTCGTCGACACCGAGCCCGGCACCCTCTGAGGGTTGCCCCGCCGCTCGGTCCGCGGCTTCGCGGCGGGCCTGCGGAGCGGCGCTGAGCCGCACGTGCATCAGGTCGCGCAGGTGGCGAGCCAGCTGCTCGGCTACCGTGCGCGGCGCGAAACCGTCGCGGTAAAGCTGCGCGGCGCCGTCCAGCATGGCGTTCAGGTCGTCCTCAGCTAGCGCGCCGGCTAGCGCCTCGAGCTGCTCGTGCGGGGGCAGTCCGAGCGTCTCCTCGGCGCGCGCCAAGGTGACCTTCTCGCCGGCTACCAGCAGTCGTTCTAACAGCGATTCCGCGTCGCGCATGCCGCCGTCGGCGGTGCGGGCGACCAGGTCGATGGCTGCCGGCTCGCTCTCCACCCCCGCCTCGCTCGCCAGGCGCACCAGCTTGCTGGCGATCTGCTCGTCGGTCAGGCGCCGGAAACGGAAGTGCTGACAGCGGGAGAGGATGGTGGGCGGCAGCCGCTCGGGCTCGGTGGTAGCGAGCACGAAGACCAGTCCGGGCGGCGGCTCCTCCAGCGTCTTCAGGAGGGCGTTCGCCGCTGATTTGGTCAGCATGTGCGCCTCGTCGAGGATCCAGACGCGCTTGCCGCCCCGGAGGCTGGCTAAACCCACCCGCTCGCGCAGGTCGCGGATGTCATCAACGGAGTTATGCGAGGCGGCGTCGAGTTCCATGACGTCGGGGTGCGAACCGGCCTGCACCAGGCGGCACGATTCGCAGTCGCCGCATGGCCTCTCCGCGGGCTCCTTCTCGCAGTTCACCGCCATGGCAAGGAGCCGCGCCATGGTGGTCTTACCGACCCCGCGCGGGCCCGAGAACAGGTAAGCGTGCGAGGTTCGGCCCTGCTGGATGGCGGAGGCGAGCACCTCCTTGACATGATCCTGCCCCACGACCTCAGCGAAGGTCGTTGGTCGGGCGCGTTGGTAGAGGGCGGCCATGGGACGTCGAGTCTACCACCGCCTGCAGTGGGTTCCCGGACCCGGTTGGGTAGCATTACTGCATGGCCGCAAGCTATCCAGAAGCGCCCCAAAACGGGAGCGCGGAGGCGCGCAGCAGGGGCCACGCCGCTCCGCTCCCACCGCGCGGCGTGGCCCTCGCGCTCTCGGGCGGTGCGGCCCGCGGCATGGCGCACATAGGGGTCCTCAAGGCGCTAGAGCGCGCCGGCACCCCGCCACGGCTCGTGGCCGGCACGAGCTACGGCGCCATCATCGCCGCCCTTTACGCGCTTAGCGGCAGCGCCCTCGAGGTCGAGCGCATCACCAGGACCCAGGACGTCGCCGAGATCTGGCGGCAGGGCCTCGACTTCGGGCTGCACCGGGGCGCCCTCATCAACGGGCGCCGCCTGACGGAGTGGCTCGACCGCAAGTTCTTCATGGGCGCCACGTTCGCGGACGCCGCACTGCCCCTCGCGGTGGCTTGCACTGACCTCAAGAGCCGTTCGCTAGTAACGATCCGTAGCGGCTCCGTGGCCGAAGCGGTCCGCGCCAGTTGCGCGTTGCCCGGCATCTTCGCGCCCGTGCACCGGGAGGGTAGGACGCTCATAGACGGCGGCTTTCTAGAGCCCATACCGTTCCGGGCGCTGGCCAGCGCCCCCGCAGCGGTGCACCTGGGCGTGCAGGCGGGGGTCGACGTGAGGCGTTCCAAGCTCGTGCGGGCCATCAGACGCTTCAACGTCTCCCGCCCGGGGCGCGCGCTGAGGCGCCGAGCCGACGCGGCCGCCGGTGACGGCGCACTCAGCCGGCTCCTGCGGGGCGTTTCTATATCCTTGAGCAGTTACAGCCGCGGCGTGCGAGTACCGGCCGGCGCCACCCTCCTCCGCGTCGACCCAGCCATAACCTGGTGGGACTTCCACCGCTCCCCGAGCGCCATCGCTGCCGGCGAGCGCGCCGCGGAGCACCTCCTCACCGACGGCGGCCTACTGGCGGCCGCCATGAGCCCGGAGCCCGGGGTAGGCTCTGGCGCATGAGTCATGGTGCTGCCGACGAAACGCGCTGGGTGCTGAGCGGAGCCGTGGGGGCGCCGACCCTCTACCTGTTCCCGGAGTTGGAGAGGACCACCTGGTGGCGCCGCCTGCTAGAGCTGGACGTGGCCATCAGGAGCCCCACCCCCGCACCCGTTCTGACTGCGCTGTACGCCACGCTGCTCGGGGAACTGGCCGCGCGGGGCTACCAGGACCTGCGCCGGGCGGCAGCCACGGAGCTGCTGGCGGGCACCGGCCCGCTCGCCGCCTACGCCGCGCAGCAAGTGCCAGCGGGACTGCTTTACGCCCTAGAGAAGGACCTGGAGCTGATTCACCTCCTGACCGGCCGTGACCTGGGGAACGAGATAGAGATACTGACGGCCGAGGAGCAGCCGCCCCTGGTCGCCCTGGCGAACGATTACCCGCCGGGCGTGCTGAGCGCGGCCGTACTGGCCGTGGAGGCGGCGCTGGCAAGTACCGAACCTAAACACCGCGTGGAGCTGTTCACGGACGCCCTGGCCCAGCACGGCAGCGGACCCACCGCCCTCTACAGCGCGCTCACGTTCGCGGACGGCCGGCTAATAGGTCTGCCGGAGCCCGACCTGCCCGACTGGAGTGAACTCTTCGGCTTGAGCGAGCAACTGGCCCGGCTGGAGGCCAACGTGGAGGCGCTACTGGCACGCTCCGGAGCGCACCACACCCTGCTGTACGGCCCGCGCGGCAGCGGCAAGTCGACCGCCGTGCGCGGACTGCTGCGGCGCTTCGCCAGCCGCGGACTGAGACTCATAGAGGTACCGCCCGCCCAGCTCGAGAGCATCCCCGACTTCGTGGAGCACCTCCGCAGGCAACCCACCGCCTTCGTGCTCTACGTCGACGACCTGGCCTTCGAGGAAGGCGAAACCGATTACCGGCCGCTCAAGAGCCTTCTGGAGGGGAGCCTCGCGCGGCGGCCCTCCAACGTCATCGTGGTGGCCACCAGCAACCGGCGGCACCTGGTGAAGGAGCGGCTCTCCGACCGGCCCGCTCCCGAGGACGACGTGCACGGCTGGGACACGCACAACGAGAAGTTGGCCCTGGCTGACCGTTTCGGGCTCACCATCACCTTCCCGTCAGCTGGTCAGCGCGACTACCTGGAACTGGTCCGCGCCCTGGCGGCTCTGCGCGGCGTCACCGACTTCGAGGCAGAGGAAGCCATCCGCTTCGCGGAGTGGGGGAACGGTTACTCCGGTCGCACCGCGCAGCAGTACGTTAGCGAGCTGACAAGGAAAACCGCGCCACGACTCACTCCCTGACCCCGGGCGCCAGCCGCGCTAGCGCCGCCGCCAGCTCGTAAGCCTGCCCGCGGGTGAGGCCCTCCAGCGGGGCAGGGAAGGTGGCGAGGCCCGCGGCCTCCAGGCCCTGCCAGCCTGACGTCGGCGGGCAACTCACCAGCTCGCACGCCGCCAGTTCGAGCAGGGCGGCCGCCACGGCGGGCCGGAGCGGGGCCTCCAGCTCGTCCAGCTCCATGGCCAGGGCCACCAGGTCGTCTCCGAGTGAAGGCTCGTAGAAGAAGCGAGTGGCGACGTTCGAGAGCAGGTACGCGAACCCGACCGTACTGAACGTGTTGTTCAGGTGCGGTTCGTTCTCGTAACCACCGACCGCCAGGCCCCGAGAGACAAGCAGCACGAAGGCGCCGTAATGCTGGTGTGTGACCGGCCCGATGCCGGGCCGCGGCCGCAGTTCAGGAAGTAGCGCACCGCGCAGCGCCAGGCGGCCGCGGACCGCCATGATCCGCTCGCTCTCCAACGCCACGTCGCTACTCTTCACGCCGAGCTCGATGGCCAGCGCGGCGCCCACCGCTGCCGCCTCGGCCATGACCATGCCGAACGGCACCACGCGCGCGCTGGAGAAGGCTATGGGGTCGTAGCCGGCGCTGCGGCCCACTACCCACAGGTTCTCGACCTGGCGCGTGACCATCATGCAGAGCCGGCCGCCGTAGATGTCGGGCGTGCCCCACACGAAGCCGGAATCGAAAGGCGTGTAGGTCTGGGCGTCCAGCGGGTAACCACCGGCGGCCACGTCGAACGGCGTGACGACGCTAGCGAAAACGTCGTCGGCGCTGAGGATGCACTCCGCCAGCAGGTGGCGCGACTCGCGCACGTAGAGGTCCGCAGCTGCGCCCGACAGGTGGGCGTTAGCGAAGCCGGGCACGTGCTCCTTCAGGTACGCGACCATCTCCTCGCCCTCCGCCAGGCCGAGGCGGCGACCCGCAGCGCGGCTCTCGGCGCTGAGGGGGTCAAGCCCGTAGAGGAGCAGGGCGTTCACTAGCACCGTGCCGTCGTCCTGCAGCCCTAAGTTCAGGCCGCGCAGGCGCACCCCGTCGCGTGTGGGCTGGTACGCGGCCGGCACGCCACCGAAGTGGCCCCAGGCGACCGTGTCCTTCACGTTGGCGTACGCGCGGCCCCGCGCCCTGACCTCGCGCGTCAGTTGTGCCCAGTCCACGCCCGCCACGTTTAGAACCAGCGTGTCGGCCATGCGCTGCTGCACCCCGAAACGCTCGAACCCGAAGTCGAAGGGGGCGCCCGCCGCGGCGGCCAGGTCACCGTCGGCGCTCGCGTCTATCACCTGACGCGCCCGCACCTCCCAGCCTCCACCCAACGACCTGACGCCTACGAGCACACGGTTCTGGACCAGCGGCTCGACCTCCAGCTCGGCGCGCCACACCTGGACGCCGGCCTCTTCGAGCATGGCCTCGAACACGCGCTCGGCGCGCATGACGTCGAACGCCTCGTCGTACCCAACTCGGCGCCACCAGCGGTCGAAGATGCCGCGCTGGTAGTTGAACGGCTGGGTCCTGAGGTCGAGCATGTTCAGCTCGCCCAGCACGAAGAGGCCGCCCAGGCGGTCGTGCGGGGTGACGAGCAGGGTCTCCAGGCCCAGCTCGGCGGCCGTCACTGCGGCGGCTACGCCCTCGGGCTCGCTGCCGTAAACCAGCACGTCCACGTTCAAGGTCGTCACGGCAGGTTGAGCCAAGGCGGACGCTAGCCCAGCGAGCAGCGCCAGCAGGGGCGCTAACAGCACGAACGCGGCGGCCTTAGGGCGGCGCCGCGCCGTTCGTACTGGCGTATGAGTCAGTAGGGTCATCTTCTGGTCTCCAGGTTGCGGGAGGAGCCTGCGGCCAGCTCGTCCAGCACGGTCCGGGCCACGTCGCGCGCGGCGTTCGGCTTGGCGAGGCGGGCGGCGGCGTCCCGCATGGCTTGCAGCCGGCCCTCCTCCTCGAGCAGGTTACGCAACTTATGGCTGAGGGTGCTGAGCGGCTCCACCCTAACGGCGCAGCCGTTCTCCAGCAGAACGTTGGCGTTGATCTCTTCCTGCAGCGGGTAAGGGCTCACGAGCATCATAGGCAGGCGGGCGGCTAACGCCTCGCTGGAGGTAAGCCCGCCGGGCTTAGTGAGCGCCAGGGTGGCGCTAGCCATGAGTTCAGGCAGGTTATTCACGAAGCCCAGCACCTGGAAGGTGACGAGCCCTTTGCTCTCGGCCACGACCTCCTGCGCCACGGTGGCCAGCTCGGAGCTGCGGCCGCACACGACCGTGACCTTTAGCGGCCAGCGGAACTCCCGCAACTGCGTGAGGATCTTGCGTACGTGGTCCGCGCCCAGCCCGCCGGCCAGCACCAGTAGGTGCTCCTTCTCGTCGCCCCCCGCTGGCGCCGGTGCCGGTAAGTCTGAGAAGCGCAGGTCGATGGGGATACCGGTCACGCGCACGCGGTGCTCGTCGACGCCGGCGCTGAGCAGCTGCGCGCGCACCTCGCCTGACGCCACGAAATAGCGCGCCACGCCCGGCTGCAGCCAGAAGGCGTGGGCGAAGAAGTCCGTGATGACCACGGCTTGCGGCAGCAGGCGGTGGCGGCGCATGCGGCCGCTGATGATCTGCGCGCCCAGGAAGTGCGTGTGCACCACCACCGTGGGCTGGTAGCGGTCCACGATGCGCGGCACCTCGTACGAGAGGAGCCGCACCGCGCGTGCCCGCAGGCGGCGCTGCACGGAGGTGCGTTCGCTGGGCTTATCGAGGCGGCGCCCGATCCACTCCACCAGGTCCGGCATGGTGCGCACCAGGTCGAAGTACGCCTGCCTGTAAAGGCGCCGGAACGGCAGGGCGGTGTGGTCCAGCAGGTCGGCGTGCTCCGCCTGCACCCCGAGTTCGTCGAAGGCAGCTAACAGCGCCTTGGCGGCGGCCACGTGGCCGCCCCCTATGGAGGCAGATAGCACCAGGACTCGGGGGCCACTGGACACGTGAAGAGCATAGCAAGGCGGGCAGGGCGTTCCACAGGCGCTTCTCAGAGAACGTTTGCTACCATGCCCACTGGAGGTACGAATGCACCGTATCGCGTTGCCCCTAGCCCTCTTAGCTTTGCTCACAGCCTGCGCTCCGGGGCCCACCGTGCGGATGCACGACCTCTACCTCTTCGGCATGCTCGACGCGCGCCTGACGTACTTCTACGGCGACCCCACCGAGCTTCGCTACGACGGCGGCACCGTGCAGTTGACCCGCGCCGAGTCCAGCACCCGCACCACGCGCGACCAGTTCCACGTCAGCGAGGCGCTGGCCGTGAACGGTCAATCGTACCTGCAGCAGTCGCTGCCGGCGCTGGCGCAACCCGCCGTAACGGCCAGCCGCATCCCCCTCACCACCGACATGCAACTGCACGTGCGCGTGCCCACCAAGCAGATCGTTTACTTCGACGGCTCGAGCTTCCTCCTCCTGGCCGAGGAGGGCATCGCTGGTAACCAGGTACGCGTGGTCCCGAGACCGCTCATGAACAGGCTGCGCGGCCTGGGCGAGTTGAACAGCGCCGAAGCCGCCATGCTCGAGAACCTCCTCCGCTCTAGCGGTCAACCCACCGTGCTGGCGTTCCTGCCCACGGCCGACCTGCCGCCCCACAGCGTCGATGGTCTGGAGGAGCAGCGCCGCACCGCCATCTACGTCCAGCGCGAGGTCGGTTCCGATCCGGGCGCCTACCGTCCCACGCCGACCGAACTCACTTGGGAGGTCATGGCGCGCGGCAACCAGGCGCAGGGCTTCGACGGTCCGAGCTACCAGATGGTCGCCAACGAAGCGCAACTGCTGGAACTCTGGAACCGCGCCCATTCGGCGCAACTGACCGTGCCAACCGCGCCGCGTGTGGACTTCCAGCGCGAGACGGTGGTGGCCCTCTTCGTTGGCCGCAAGAGCACCGGCGGCTACTCGGTTGACGTCAGGCAAGTGAGCGAGGAGAACGGCGAGCTGTACATAGACGTGGCCTTCAGTAGCCCCGCTCCGGGCGCCATAACCACGCAGGCGCTCACCAGCCCCTGGGTCATGGTGCGCGTACTGCGCGGCGGTTACGAGGTGGCGTGGCTACGCGATCCGGCCAGCGGTAACCTCGTCGGCGCTGCCCGCATGGGGCAGTAAGCCGGCCCCCAAGGCGGCAGGTTCAATAACCAGCCCGGCCGGCTCATTGATCAGAACACCCGGCGGTGCCGGCTAGGCAGTTCGGGGGTTCAGGTGAGCGCAGTGGGGTCGAAGAGGCGCCGGTACTCCTCGTTGGCGTAACGGTCGGTCATGCCCGCCAGGTAATCGGTCAGCGCACGCTCGAGCCCCAGGTCGGCTACCTGCTGCTGCACGGTGGGCGGCAGCATGTCGGGCGTCTCGAGGTAAGCGTGGTAGATGCGCTCCAGAACCTGGTGCGCCTTGCGCGTCATGCGGATGAGCCGGTGATGGAAGTAGAAGTTCGTGTACAGGTAAGACTTCAGCTCGGCCAGCTGGCGCGCCATCTCCTCCGACGGCCCTAGCAGCTTGGTGGGCGCTTGCCGCACGTCCTCTAACGTGTTGATGTTGTGGTCCAGCAGGCGCTTGTGGGTGGCGTGCACCACGTCGGTTATGACGTCGCCCAGTAGTTCGCGGATGAGGATGTAGCGCTGCGAGGTGTCGAAACGGTCCGGGTCGAGCCCGAGACGCTGCATGAGCTCGCCTATGAGCTGGACCTCGGACACGTGCACGGCGTTCAGGTGCCCGGAGCGCAGGCCGTCGTCGAGGTCGTGTGCGTTGTAGGCCACCTCGTCGGCCACGTTCACCACCTGAGCCTCCAGCGTGGGCTGCACGTCGGGCTCCCAGGAGGGGTCGGGCACGTCGTACTCGGTCTCGTGCTTCATGATGCCCTCGAGCGTTTCCCACGTGAGGTTCAGCCCTGGGAAGCCGGGGTAGCGACGCTCGAGCTTGGTGACTATGCGCAGGCTCTGGCGGTTGTGGTCGAAGCCACCGATGTTGGCGGCTAGGGTGTCGAGCGCCTTCTCGCCGGCGTGCCCGAACGGCGGGTGCCCCAGGTCGTGCGCCAGCGCGATGGTCTCGCTGAGGTCCTCGTTCAGGCCGAGAGCCCGCGCGATGCTGGTGGCTACCTGCGCCACCTCCAGGGTGTGGGTGAGGCGGGTGCGGTAGTAGTCGCCTTCGTAGTTCACGAAGACTTGGGTCTTGTACTCCAGGCGCCGGAACGCGCTGGTGTGCACCACCCGGTCGCGGTCCTTCTGGAAGGCTGTGCGGTGGGCGCTCTCGCCCTCCTTGTGAACGCGGCCGCGGGACTCCGCGGCCAGCGCAGCGTAAGGCGCCAGGTCCTGGCGCTCGTTGCGTTCAAGCATCTCTCGCGTGACTAGCATGGTGTGGGCATCGTAGCACCCGTGTGAGCCGCGCAAAGCAGCGCTGGCACGGTCTTAACGGCGGACTGGCAAGCCGCACGCGCGCTAAGGCCGCCTGCCGCACCCGTGGCGGCGCGGGGCGGTAGTAGACTCGGACGCGATGGAACTGTCACTGAGGCGCTCCACACCCACCACCTGGATAGGCAACGTGCCCCTGGGCAGCGGTCATCCCGTGGTGGTGCAGTCAATGACCAATACCGACACGGCGGACGCCGCAGCCACAGCCCAGCAGGTGGCCGAGCTGGCGCGGGCGGGTAGCGAGATCGTGCGGGTCACGGTCAACAACGACGCGGCCGCTAAGGCCCTGCCCGAGATCCGCGAGCGGCTGACCGGCATGGGGCTCACGGTGCCGCTGGTGGGCGACTTTCACTACAACGGCCACAAGCTCCTCACGCAGCACCCCGAGGCCGCGGCCATCCTCGACAAGTACCGCATCAACCCCGGCAACGTGGGCCCGGGCCGGCGGCGCGACGAGAACTTCCTGACGATCATCGACGTGGCTAAGGAGCACGGTAAGCCCGTGCGTATCGGCGTGAACTGGGGCTCGCTGGACCAGGCGCTGCTCACGCAGATGATGGACGACAACGCCAACCTAGCCGAGCCGCGCTCGGCTCACGACGTGCTGATGGAGGCCATGCTGGCCTCCGCCCTCATGTCGGCCGAGCTGGCCGAAGAGCACGGCCTGGCGCACGACAAGATCGTCATCAGCGCCAAGGTCAGCACGGTGCGCGACCTGTGGGAGGTTTACAGGCGCCTCGCCGCCCGCTGCGACTACCCCCTGCACTTAGGCCTAACGGAGGCGGGTATGGGCATCAAGGGGGCGGTGGCCAGCACGGCCGCGCTGGCCCCACTGCTGGCCGAGGGCATAGGCGACACCATCCGCGTGTCGCTCACGCCTGATCCTGGCGCCCCGCGCGAACGCGAGGTGGAGATAGCCCAGGAGGTGCTGCAGGCGCTCGACCTGCGGCGCTTCGCTCCCAGCGTCACCGCCTGCCCCGGCTGCGGCCGGACCACCAGCACGCTCTTCCAGGAGATGGCGCGCGACATACAGGCGTACCTCAAGCAGCGGATGCCGGCGTGGAAGGACCTTTACCCCGGCGTCGAGGGCCTACGGGTGGCCGTGATGGGCTGCATAGTTAACGGGCCCGGCGAATCGAAGCATGCCGACATCGGAATCAGCCTGCCAGGCACCGGCGAATCGCCCCGCGCGCCCGTCTACCAGGACGGCAAGCTGGTGGGCACCCTGCAGGGTGCCGACATCGTGCCGGAGTTCAACCGCATGCTAGACGAGTACGTGCAGCGCCGCTACGGCGCAGCTGCGGCCACGGCAGCGGATATCGTGCGTTCATGAAGATCTACACCAAGACTGGCGACGAGGGCACCACCGCTCTGTTCGGTGGGCGCCGCGTGCTGAAGGATGACCTGCGCGTCGCTGCTTACGGCACGGTCGACGAGGCCAACGCAGCCCTCGGGCTCGCGCGTGCCGAGCTGGCCCGCGAGGGCGGCGGGGCGGCCGCCGCCGAACTCGACGCCGAGCTGGCGCAGCTGCAGAGCCTGCTCTTCGACCTGGGCGCTGACCTGGCTACCCCGGAGGACGCTCGCCAGCGCGGCTTCATTCGGCCCGTGGACGAGCACGACGTGCAGGCGGTGGAGGAGATGATCGACCGTTACTCCGCGGAACTACCGGAACTGCGGCAGTTCATTCTGCCGGGCGGCAGCCCGGCCTCCGCGGCCCTGCAGATGGCGCGAGCCGTCATCCGCCGCGCAGAGCGCGAAACCGTGGCCCTGGCGCGTCAAGAGCAGGTGGGCGAGCACGTGGTGCCGCTCATCAACCGCCTGTCGGACCTCTTCTTCACGCTGGCACGCCTCGTGAACGTTCGGGCGGGCACCCCGGAGGTGCCGTGGACGGCCCGGCGGCCGCCACGGGGTCAGAAGGAGTAACTCACCCCTCCGACAGGGGCCCTTTCAGGCGCCGCGCAGTGCGGCCACGCCGCTCAGCCCACGCCGCTCCACCTCGCGTAGCAGCGCGCCCAGCACCTCGCGTACCAGGCCCGGCCCCCGGTAGATGAAGCCCGTGTAGACCTGCAGTAGGTCCGCGCCCGCCAGCATTCGTTCCAGCGCGTCCGCGCCCGTCATGATGCCGCCCGCCGCCACCAGGGGCAGCTCCGTGTTCTCACGCAGGAGCTCGAGCGTGCGTAGCGCGCGCGCCGTGAGCGGCCGACCCGACAAACCGCCCGCTTCCCCGGCGTGCTGCGAGCGCAAACCGTGTCGGTCCAGGGTGGTGTTGGTGGCCACTATGCCCGAAGCGCCGTACTCCTCGGCCACGGCCACCGCCTCGCGCAACTGCTCGTCTTCCATATCGGGCGAGAGCTTCAGGAGTAGCGGCTTAAGCGGCGCGTCGCTGGCGGCGCGCACCTCGGCGGCGGCCCCCAGAACGCGCCCCAGCCCCTCGCTCTCCTGAAGGCTGCGCAGGCCAGGCGTGTTGGGCGAGGAGACGTTGATGACCACGTAGTCGGCCACGGGCCACACGCTGGTGAGCGAGCGGCGGTAGTCGTCGGCTGCCTGCTCGATTTCCACCACTCGTGACTTGCCCACGTTCACACCCACCACGGGCAGGGTCTCGCCGCCTTGCAGTGAGCCCCGCAGCCGCGCCAGGCGCGCCGTCACCACGTCCGCGCCGTCGTTGTTGAAGCCCATGCGGTTGATGAGAGCCTCGTCCTCGGGTAGCCGGAAGAGGCGGGGCTTTGGGTTGCCCGGCTGCGCCAGGGCCGTGACGCTGCCCACCTCCACGCTGCCGAAGCCCATAGCCCCGAACGCAGGCACGGCCACAGCGCGTTTGTCCAGGCCCGCTGCCACCCCCAGGGGGTTAGCGAAGCTAAGGCCGAAGGCTTCTACCCTCAGGCGCGGGTCGTGCAGCGCGTAGCTGCCGGCCAGCGCCCGGCGCGCCAGCACGCTGCGCCCTGCGCCCGCTAAGCCGCCCAGCACGAGGTCGTGCGCGCGCTCAGCGTCCAGCCGGAAGAGCGCTCCTTTGGCCAGTTCGTACATATCGTTAGCTCAGTGAGGTGCGGGCGGGGCGGATCTCGACCTTACTGGGGAGCGCGCGCGCCGGCATGCGGAAGAGGTAGAGCACCGTTTCGGCTATGTCCGCGGGGTCGAGCTTCCAGGCGTCCTGGTCGGTTACAGCGCGGTCAGCGAAGGTGGTGGCGACGGAGCCAGGCATGATGGTGCTCACCCGCACGCCGTGATCGCGCAGGTCGAGCATCACGGCCTGGGTGAAGCCCAGCAGACCGAACTTGCTGGCGTTGTAGGCCGCGCCGCCGGCGAAGAAGTTCGCGCCCGCCAAGCTGCCGATGGTGATGATCATGCCCTCGCTCTCGATAAGTGCGGGCACGGCGACCTTAACGCTGTGGAAGGCGCCGGTGAGGTTCGTGTTCATGACCTCGTGCCAGAACTCGGGTTCAAGGTCAACTATCGAGGCGCGGCCGCCGACGCCGGCGTTGGCCACCAGCAGGTCGAGCGCCCCGAACTCGCCTAGCGTCACGTTCACCACGCCCTCCACAGAGGTCAGGTCGCGAACGTCGCAGGCGAGCCCCATGGCGCGGCCGGGCCCTGCCTGGGTCAGTTCCCGGGCTACGCGGCCCGCCTCCTCGCCGTTGCGTGCGGTGAGCACCACGTTCATGCCGGCGCCCACCAGGGCATGAGCTGTTGCACGGCCGATGCCGCGGGTGGCGCCTGTTACGAGTGCGGTCTTGCCACTGATATCCATGCCTCCACGCTAGCACTGAAACCCGCCGCCAACGGGCCCCGGGGCGCCCCGTGGTAGGCTCGGCCCCGTGGACGAGCCGGCGCAGTTCCTCGTCGAACAGGACCTTTTCACAGGCACACTGGGCGAGCTGGCCCACGCGCTGCGCACCCACGCTGTAGCCCCCTCTCAGATAGACCTCTACCAACTCGTGCGGTCCTACCTCGCTTACTTCGAGGAGTACGCCGCCACCGACCTGGACCTCGCCACCGAGGCGCTGCCTAAGCTCGCGCAAGTCATCGAGCTGAAGGTGCGCCTGCTGCTGCCGCGCCCGCCCAGGGAGTCGGAGGCGGACGAGGAAGCGCTGGTGGAGGAGACTCTGGCCGCCGTGGCCCTGTTAGAGGAGCTGGAGGAGGCCATCCACTTCCTGAAGCGCCGCCGCGAGGAGCGCCGCCTACTGCTGCCGGCGCGTACGCCGGCGCCCACCTACCCGCGCGCCGCGCGGCCGGTGAACTCCACCCCCAGCGACCTCGCGCGCCTGGCGGGGCGTTACCGCCTGGGTGGTTACTTCGAGCTGGCGATCGAGCGCCTCAGCCTGGCCAGCGTGTCGCGAGCGCTGCTGAACGCGCTGAGGCGGCTCAAGCGCGGCACGCTCGGCATGCTGCTCGGTTCTAACGAGTGGGCCGTGCGCACCGTGGGGCTGGCGGCTCTTATGGAACTCATGCGCGAAGGTCGGGTCAGCGCCACGCAGGAGGAGCCGTTCGGAGAGATCGAGGTGCGCCTCGTGAGCGCCGAACGCAGTGCGGGCGGCTGGGACGACGAGCCCGCTGCTCCTGAAGAAGAGCAACAACTAGAAAAGCAGCAACCAGAGGAGCAACAACTAGAAGCGCCGGCCGCCTGAGGGCGGCGCGGCGCTAGGTTCATCAGCTGGTGCGGGTTCGGTCCCCGCTTGGCTGTTAGGGGCTGCGTAAGCCGCCGGTTCAGCCGGCGGTGGCCGCCTTCTTGTTCTCGCGCTTGCGCATGGAGGGGTCCAGCACGCGCTTCCTGAGGCGCAGCGACTTAGGGGTCACTTCCAGCAGCTCGTCGTCGTCGAGGTACTCGAGCGCTTCCTCCAGCGTCAGGCGCTTAGGCGGTGTGAGGACCAGGTTCTCGTCCGAGCCGGAGGCGCGCACGTTGGTGAGCTTCTTGTTCTTGCACACGTTCACGTCGAGGTCGCCCATGCGCGCGTTCGCGCCCAGGATCATGCCCACGTACACCTCGGTGCCGGGCGTGATGAAGAAGATGCCGCGGTCCTCGAGCTTGTAGATGGAGTAAGCGAACGCCTCGCCCGCTTCCATGGAGACGAGCGAGCCGTGGTTACGGGTCACGACCTCGCCTGCGTACGGCTCGTAGCCGTCGAAGGTGTGGTTGAGCACGCCCTCACCCTGCGTCATGGAGAGGAACATGTTGCGGTAGCCGAAGAGGCTGCGGCTCGGGATGCGGAACTCGAGCCGCGAGCGGGTCTCGCCCGGGTCCATGTTCACGAGTAGCCCGCGGCGCGCCGTGAGCGACTCCATTACCCCACCCATGGCGCCGTTGGGAACGTCGGCCACCACGCGTTCGAACGGCTCGAGCGTGGCGCCGTCCTCCTGCTTCATGATCACTTCGGGGCGCGAGACGGAGAACTCGTAACCCTCGCGGCGCATGCTCTCTACCAGGATGGAGAGGTGCAGCTCGCCGCGGCCGGACACGCGGTAGCGTTCGCTACCGAGCTGCTCAACGCGCAGCGCCACGTTCACTAAGAGTTCGCGCTCCAGCCTGTCCGCCAGGTGGCGGCTGGTGACGTACGTGCCCTCGCGCCCAGCGAAGGGGCTGGTGTTGGGGCTGAAGGTGACGCTGACGGTGGGCTCGTCCACGGCCACCGCGGGCAGCGCCTCGCTGAGGCTGGGGTCGCCGATGGTGTCGCCGATGTTCACGTCGGCTATGCCCGACAGCACGATGATGTCGCCCGGCAGGCCCTCCTCAGTCTCGGTACGGGCCAGCCCTAGGGGCGTGTAGACCTTGGTCACGCGCGCCTTCTCGGGCTCCTTGCCGGGGCCCACGCGCACGATCTGGTCGCCGGGCTTGACGCGGCCTTGCAGCACGCGGCCGAGCGCCAGGCGGCCCAGGTAATCGGAGTAGTCGAGGTTAGCGACCTGCAGCTTGAAGGGCGCCTCTGGGTCGCCGGCGGCCATGGGCACATGGGCGGTGATGGCCTCGAACAGCGGCAGGAAGTCGTTGCCGGGCTGATCGCCTTCGCGCCACGCGCGGCCCTCGCGGGCGATGGCGTGGAGGATGGGGAACTCGAGCTGGTCGTCGTCGGCGCCGAGTTCCACCATGAGGTCGAAGGTCAGCGAAGCCACCTCGTCCGGCCGCGCGTCCTTGCGGTCGACCTTGTTGATGACCACTATGGGCCTGAGGCCGCGCGCGAGCGCCTTACGGAGCACGAAGCGGGTCTGCGGCATGGGGCCCTCTGCGGCGTCCACCAGCAGGAGCACACCGTCGACCATGGTCAGGGCGCGCTCGACCTCGCCGCCGAAGTCGGCGTGGCCCGGGGTGTCGACTATGTTGATCTTGTCGCCGTGCCACTGCACGGCGGTGTTCTTAGCCAGAATGGTGATGCCG
>JBBAFX010000001.1:0-39690 GCA_041655195.1 Trueperaceae bacterium | reverse complement strand
CGGTTGCGGCGATCTGCCATGACGCCGCCGACCAGCGTGGCTATCAGTCGCGCCGCCAACGACACGCCGCTGATAACGCCCGCCTGAGCCGCCGAGCCGGTGACGGCGATAGCGATGAGGGGTATGGCGAAGGTACCTAGGGCACTCGCGGTTCCAGTAGCCGTGTCGCTGGCCAGCCACGTGAGGTAGGTGCTGTCGCGTTCCAGGCGGTAGCTGGATCCGGTAGCCCCGTCCGGCTCCTGCGGCGGCGCAACTACGGTCGGCACGGCAGCGGGGGTGTCGCCTCTTGGGTCGGCCATATTCGCAAGTCTACTTGCGCAACTTCTATTGCGCAACTTAATCAGTTCAATCGGCGCACCTGGAACGCTACACTATGCCCGTGAGACTGCGCCCATGAGCAAGCAGGAACAGCCTAAAGGCACGGCCATCGAGCCCACCGGTCCAGACACCCAGGTGACCCAAAAACGTGAACCGCTGTACCCAACCGCCTCCGTGTCCATGCTGAAGGCGCTAGCCAACCCCCTACGCCAGCAGCTGTTCCACGCGCTCACGGTCACGGGGCATGCCCGCGCGACCGACCTTGCCGCTACGCTAGGTATCCCTGCCAACAAGGTCAGCTTCCACCTGCGGGTCCTCGCCGACGCCAACCTCATAGAAGAGGCTCCGGAACACGCGAGAGACAAGCGTGACCGCGTGTGGAAGCCGCTGAGCGGGTCGTGGGAGTTGGGTAACCCCGAGCACCCGGTCGAGGACGAGGCCTCGGCCGGCGCCGTCACGAACTGGCTTGCAGCAGACCTTCACTCTATGATCCAGCGCCTGGTGGACTGGGCACCCGAGTACCACACCGGCCGCACCACCGAAGTGCACGGCACGCTGGCGCTGTCCAACCTGTGGCTCACAGAGGCCGAGTTCGTCGACCTTATGGCCGAGTTGGACGCCGTGATGCGCGCCAAAGATGGCCGCCCGAAGGAAGCGGGTCGCCGCCGCTGGCAGCTCGGCTTCATCGCCGCCGACGACCAGATCTAAGCCACCACACCCAAGGTAGTGGCGCGGTCAACAGTGCGCGCGCTATATTGCTGGTCGGGTTCGTGACCGGACCACCGGTACGCGACCATGTGTCCACGTCATGACCCGCAGCCGCGGACGCTGTCATGTCCGCACCCAGCAGCACGGGGCCTTAGCTCAGCTGGGAGAGCACTCGCTTTGCAAGCGAGACGTCGCCGGTTCGAGTCCGGCAGGCTCCACCAATAAACCGTCTGGACCCCGCACCCGAAGCACTCGGGCTGCGGGGTCCTTGCGGGAAACCATGAGGAGACGCGCGGCTGTAGAAGTGACAAATAGCGGGACAATCGTCCCGAATGGGGCGCAAAATCGTTTGTGATAGATTAGGCCGAGAACAACACTGGGCCCGCACCCCGCGGTTGCGTACAGCACAGGGCCAGCACCATGCCCTCGCGCTAGGAGGTCGAACTGAGCGTCATCTGTGTCTATTCGTCGTGGCACGCCCAAGTGGCCTGCCCGGGTTCGTCTGAGAGCTTCCTAACGCCCAGCCTGCAACATGAAAGGGAGTGCGCTGAGGTGCCTGCCTGATGCCCAACTATTTTCCGCCCAACTCGAACTCGTTCGTTAAATGGCTAGCCTGGGGTGGCGGCACGTTCGCCATCCTCCTGATCGTGGCGCTACCCCTCTACGCACGTATGACCAACAACGCCGTCGGTGTGCCCGTGGCACAGCCGATCGACTTTCCGCACAACATCCACGTGGCCGTGATGGGCCTCGACTGCCGTTACTGCCACACTTCGGTAGAGACCTCCAACACCGCTTCCGTGCCTCCCACCGAAACGTGCATGACCTGCCACTCGCAGCTGCGCGTCGACACCCCTGAACTGCAGGCGGTGGTGGCCAGCTGGAACAGCGGCGCGCCCATCCAGTGGAACCGCGTTCACGACCTGCCCGACTACGCCTTCTTCGACCACTCGGCTCACGTGAACAACGGCGTCGGCTGCAGCAGCTGCCACGGCCGCGTGGATCAGATGGCTCAGATGTGGAAGAACGAACCGCTGACCATGGGCTGGTGCCTGGAATGCCACCGCGACCCCAGCTCGCAGCTGCGGCCCGTTAGCGAGGTGTTCAACATGTCGTACACGCCCCTGTCCGACCCGATCGCTCAGGCCAACCTCGGCCAGACGCTCATCGAGGCCTACCACATTGATACCGACAAGCTCATTCAGTGCTCCACCTGCCACCGATGACAGACGTTAGAACCGACTTCACCGATATTCGCGCGCGCCTCGCCAACCAGGAGGGTCCCGCCTACTGGCGCAGCCTAGACGAGATCGCCGACACGGACGAGTTCCAACTCTTCTTGCAGCGCGAGTTCCCGCGGCAAGCTGCGCCGCTCGAGAACGGCCTCCAGCGACGCGACTTCCTGAAACTGCTGGGCGCCAGCATGGCGCTCGCCGGGCTCTCCGCCTGCGCGCGGCCGCCGCAAGCGCACGAGAAGATCGTGCCTTACGTGCGGCAGCCCGACCAGATCACCCCGGGCCGCCCGCTCTTCTTCGCCACGGCGGTCACGTACGGCGGTTACGCCGAAGGCGTGCTGGCCGAGTCGCACCAGGGCCGCCCCACCAAGCTCGAGGGCAACCCCGACCACCCCGCCAGCCTGGGCGCCACCTCGGCCACCACGCAGGCGCTGGTCCTATCGCTCTACGACCCGGACCGCGCTCAGGACGTGCGCCGCGGCGACGAGCCCAGCAGCTGGGAAGCGTTCTACGACGCTCTGCAGGGCGCGCTAGGCTCCGCCGATCAGGGCGCCGGCCTGGCTATCCTCACCGAGAACGTCACCTCCCCCACCATGGCCGCGCAGCTGCAGGCCGTGCTGGAAGCCAACCCGCAGGCGCGCTGGTACCAGTACGACCCGCTGCACTCCGACGGCGCGCTGGAAGGCGCCCGCCTGGCGTTCGGCACGGACGTCACGCCCATCTACGATTTCTCGCAGGCCGACGTGGTGGTCTCGCTGGGTGCCGATTTCATGGACCGCGGTCCCGCCCGCCTGGCTTACGCCCGCGCGTTCGCCGACAGGCGCCGCCTGCACACCGTGCGCGACGCGGACACCATGAACCGCCTCTACCAACTCGAGGCCAGCCCCTCCGTGACCGGCACCCTGGCCGATCACCGTGTGGCCCTCAAGCCCAGCGACCTGGCCGCAGCTGCAGCCGCCCTGGCGGGCGAGCTCGGCGCCGGCGGTTCTGGTAGCAAGCCGCAGGCGTTCTCTCAGGACGTCTGGAACGCCATGCTGGCCGACCTGCAAGCCAACCAGGGCAGCAGCATCGTCATCGCCGGCGACGACCAGCCGGCGGCCGTGCACGCCTTGGCTCACGCCCTCAACGATGCGCTCGGCAACGTAGGTAACACGGTCCGCTACGTCATGCCGGCCGCCGCCCGGCCCGCCAACCACGCCGCGGAACTCACCGAGCTGGTTAGCGCCATGAACGCCGGCGACGTCAGCACGCTGCTCATCTTCGACGCCAACCCCGTCTACACGGCCCCGGCCGCCCTCGGCTTCGAGCAGGCGCTCAGCCGCGTGGCCTTCTCCGCCAAGCTCGGCCAGTATCACGACGAGACCTCGGCGCACGTCACGTGGAGCCTGCCGCAGACGCACTTCCTCGAGACGTGGGGCGACGCCCGCGCCTTCGACGGCACCATCAGCATTCAGCAGCCGCTCATCCTGCCGTTCTACGGCGGTAAGAGCAACGTTGAAGTGCTCGACATGGTGCTCGGCAACGCCAATTCGTCCGGTTACAACCTGGTGCGCAACTACTGGCGCTCCACGGTCACCGGTAGCTTCGACGACTTCTGGCGCGAGACCGTCTTCAGCGGCGTCGTGGCCGGCTCCACCAGCCCGGTGGTGGCCATAGGCACCGCGCAAGCCGGCGGCGACCTGCCGCAAGCGGCCGAGTACGAGCTCAGCCTCGTCCTCGATTCAGCCGTCATGGACGGGCGCTTCGCTAACAACGGTTGGTTGCAGGAGTTGCCGCGCCCCATCACCAAGCTCACCTGGGACAACGCCGCGTTCGTTGCCCCCGCCACCGCGGAGAGCCTGGGCGTGGGCACCGGCGACCTCGTCAGGCTAAACAGTGGTGGCCGCGAAGTGACCGCGCCCGTCTGGATTCAGCCGGGCCAGGCGCAAGGTGCCATCACCCTGCAGCTAGGCTACGGCCGCACCGCCGCCGGCAACGTGGGTAACAACGTCGGCGTCAACGCGTACGAGCTGCTCGACCTGAGCGCTAACGGCACGCAACCCGTGACCGTCACCAAGGTGGCGGGTAGCCACAAGCTCGTCAGCACCCAGATCCACCACGCGCTGGAGGGCACGGGCGAGGCGCGCCACATCGTGCGTTACGGCACCGTGCAGGAGTTCCGCGACTACGTCGCTAACCCCGACGAGCTGAGCTTCGTGCACCCCGTTCCGCACCTCCACGCGGACCTCTACCCCGACTTCCAGTACGAGGGTTACCGCTGGGGCATGGTCATCGACCAGACCGTCTGCACGGGCTGTAACGCCTGCGTGGTGGCCTGCCAGTCCGAGAACAACATCCCCGTGGTCGGCAAGGACCAAGTGGCGGTAGGCCGCGAGATGCACTGGATCCGCGTCGACAGCTACTTCGGCGGCTCCATAGACGAGCCCGAGTTCTTCAGCCAGCCCATGCCGTGCCAGCAGTGCGAGAAGGCTCCCTGCGAGCCCGTCTGCCCGGTCGGCGCCACCGTGCACGACAGCGAAGGCCTGAACGTCATGGTCTACAACCGCTGCGTGGGCACCCGCTACTGCTCCAACAACTGCCCTTACAAGGTGCGCCGCTTCAACTGGCTGCAGTACGCCGAGCTCGCCACCGACGCCACCGAGCTGTCGCTGGCCAACAACCCCGACGTCACGGTGCGTAGCCGCGGCGTCATGGAGAAGTGCACCTACTGCACCCAGCGCATCTCCATGGCCCGCATCGACGCCTCCAACGAGGACCGCCGCATAGCCGACGGCGAAGTGGTCACCGCCTGCCAGGCTGCGTGCCCCACCCAGGCCATCGTGTTCGGCGACCTGAACGATCCCGCTTCCGCTGTTGCGCGGGTGAAGAGCTCGCCGCTGAACTACGCCATGCTCGAAGAGCTCCAGACCTTCCCGCGCACCTCCTACCTGGCCAAGGTCAAGAACCCTAACGAGGCGGTGAGCTGATGGCATTGGAAACCGGCAAGGTCACCGTTTACCCCGAGACCAACAGGGTCATACGGCGCGGTGAGACCTACGGCAGCATCGACGATCGTGTCCTGACGCCCGTACTGCAGGGCTTGGAGCGGACCCCCACCTGGTGGTGGATCGGCTTCGGCATCAGCGCGGCGCTGCTCGTCGTCTACATCGTCTCCGTCGTAAAGCTCATCACCACGGGCATCGGCATCTTCGGTAACAACATCCCGGTCGCCTGGGGCATGCCGATCATCAACTTCGTGTGGTGGATCGGTATCGGTCACGCCGGGACGCTGATCTCGGCCGCCCTGCTGCTCTTCCGGCAGCCGTGGCGCACCACGGTCAACCGCTTCGCGGAGGCCATGACCATCTTCGCGGTGGTGTGCGCGGGTCTCTACCCCATCCTCCACCTGGGCCGCCCGTGGGTCTTCTACTGGCTCGTGCCTTACCCCAACACCTTCGGCCTCTTCCCGCAGTTCCGCAGCCCGCTGGACTGGGACTTCTTCGCCATCGGCACCTACTTCACCATCTCCCTCATCTTCTGGTTCATCGGCCTGATCCCCGACCTGGCGTCGCTGCGCGATAACGCCCGTAACGGCTTCCAGCGCCTCCTGTACGGCGTGCTGTCGCTCGGTTGGAACGGCTCCACTAAGGCGTGGCAGCGTTACCAGCGCGCCTACCTCTTGCTGGCCGCGCTCAGCTTCCCGCTGGTGCTCAGCGTGCACTCCACCATCGCCCTGGACTTCGCCGTGGCGCAGGTGCCCGGCTGGAACAACACCATCATGCCGCCCTACTTCGTGGCGGGCGCCGTGTTCGCAGGCTTCGCCATGGTGCTCATCCTCGGCGTGCCCTTGCGCAAGGCGCTCAAGTTCGAGCACCTCATCACGCTTCGGCACCTCGACAACGCCGCCAAGCTCATGCTCGCCACAGGCATGATCGTGGTGTACGGCTACTTCATCGAGGTCTTCATCGCCTGGTACTCGGGCGTGGAGGCCGAGCGGTACATGATCTGGAACCGCATGTTCGGGCCGCACGGTAAGTACTTCTGGGCCCTCATCTTCTGTAACTTCGTCGCCATCCAACCCCTCTGGTTCCGCAAGGTCAGGCAGAGCCCCTGGGCGCTCTTCGTCATCGCCCTCGCGGTCAGCGTGGGCATGTGGCTCGAGCGTTTCGTGATCTTCGTGGTGTCGCTCACCCGCGACTACCTGCCCTCCTCTTGGTCCGATTACGTGTCTACCTTCTGGGACTGGTCCCTCTTCATAGGTAGCCTCGGGCTCTTCGGCACGCTCTTCTTCGTGTTCGTCAGGCTGCTGCCGTCCATCGCCACGGCCGAGACGAAGGAGACCGCGTACCACGACCACCATCACGGCTCCGACGCCTTCGAGACGATAAGGATGGAGTACTACAACGCCGAGGAGACCGCATGAGCAGCGTTACCTTGGGCCGCAAAACCGAACCGCTGTACGCGCTGGTAGCCCAGTTCGACACGGTGGAAGACATCCGGCTAGCCGCCGAGCGTACCCGCAAGGCGGGCTACACGCGCACGGACGCCTACACCCCGTTCCCGGTCGAGGGCCTGGACGAGGACCTGGGCATGCGCCCCACCAACCTTGGTTGGGTCGTGCTGATCGTGGGCATCCTGGGCCTCTTGGGCGGCTTCTTCCTGCAGTGGTGGGCCAACACCGTCTACTACCCGCTGAACGCCGGCGGTAAGCCGCTGAACAGCTGGCCGAACTGGATAGTCATCATGTACGAGATCACCATCCTCTCGGCGGGCCTCACGGCGGGCATCGGCATGATCCTCCGCAACGGCCTACCGCGTCCGTACCACTCCATCTTCAACACCCCCGGCTTCGAGCAGGCCTCGCGCGACAAGTTCTTCCTCTCCATCGAGGCGCGCGACCCGAAGTTCGACCTCGTCAACACGCGCGCCTTCCTGGAGGCGCTCGAACCCGAGCGCGTGTCGGAGGTGGAGCGATGAGGGGCAAGACCTTCAAGCTACTCGCCGCCCTCACCGTCGGCATGCTCGTGCTCACCTCGTGCGGTCGCAACATGTTCGACCAGGCGCGCACGGACGCCTTCGAAGCCAGCCCGTTCTTCGCGGACGGCAGCGCCATGCGCCCCATCCCCGAAGGCACCGTCTCACGCGAACGCGGCGCGCTGGAGCCCAGCTACCTCACGGGCCTCGGCCCCACCGGTTTCCTGGCAGAGCTACCCATCGAGCTCAACACCGACGTCCTGCTGCGCGGCCAGGAGCGCTACGACATCTACTGCGCGCCCTGCCACAACTACAACGGCAACGGCGCCGGCATGATCGTGCAGCGCGGCTTCCCGCAACCGGTGTCGTTCACTGCTGAGCAGCGCCTGCTCGACTCGCCGGTGGGCTACTTCTACAACGCCATCACCAACGGGTTCGGCCGCATGTACAGTTACGCCGCACGCATCAAGCCTGAGGACCGCTGGGCCATAGCCGCCTACATCAAGGCGCTGCAGCTCAGCCAGAACGCTCAGATCACCGACGTACCTGCCGACATCCTGAGCCAGTTGAGCAGCACGGAGGCAGCACGGTGAACGTCCTCAAACTTCCCCCCATCGACACCAGCAAGCTGCAGCTCGGCGCCCTAGTGGTGGGCATCATCGCCCTGGCCGGCGCCGCGGTGCTCGGCTTCACTACCGCCGGCTCCTTCTTCGAGTCGTACCTCATGGCCTTCCTCTTCATCCTCGGGCTCTCGCTCGGCAGCCTCATGCTGCTGTTCGTGGTGCACCTGGCGGGCGGCTCCTGGGGCGCGCTCATAGCCCGGCCGCTCGAAGCGGCGGCGTCGCTCATACCGCTCCTGGCGCTCCTGTTCGTACCCATCCTCTTCGCCATGGGCGACCTCTACCCCTGGACGGACCCGGCCTTCGTAGCCGCCTGGCCCATGGTGGAGGCCAAGACTGCCTACCTGAACTCGCCGTTCTTCATCATCCGCGCCGTGATCATCTTCGCCATCTGGACGCTCGGCGTGTTCCTCTACCGCTCCCTCAGCCGCAAGCAGGACGAGACCGAAGCGGACGCCGGCCGCGCTGGGTACCGCATGAAGAACATGGCTGGTCTCTGGATCGTCATCTACGTGCTCACCATGACCTTCGCCGCCATCGACTGGGCCATGTCCCTCACCCCCACCTGGTTCTCGGGTATCTACCCGGGCATCTTCATGTCCAGCCAGGTCATCACCGCGCTGGCGCTCATAATCCTGACCATGGTGCAGATCGCGCGCGTGAACCCCACGGTCGATAAGCTGCTCACGCCTAAGCGCCTGCAGGACTTGGGTAACCTCCTCATGGCGGTCACCATGTTCTGGGCGTACACCCACATCTCGCAGTTGATCATCCAGTGGACCAACAACATCTCCGAGACGGCCACGTGGTACTTCAGCCGGCTCGGGCCGGACTGGGTGGCGTTCAGCGCCTTCATCCTCTTCTTCGGTTTCTTCGCGCCGTTCATGATCCTGTTCTCGCGCTGGGTCAAGCGCACGCGCCGCGCGCTTAGCATCGTGGCTGTGTGGGCGCTCGTGGTGCAGGCCATGAACATCTTCTGGATGCTCGCGCCAGAGTTCGGGCGCACCGGCGCGCAGCTCACCCTCATCGACATCCTGCTCCTGGTGGGCATGACCGGTGTGTGGCTGGCGCTGTTCGCACGCGCGCTGGGAGCACGTAACGTGCTGCCTGCTAACGACCCGCGTCTGGTGAAGGTGGTGGCTGAGCATCATGCCTGAGCGCCCCGAGTTCCAGAAGACGCGTCAGTACATGTTCACGCCTCAGCAGATCCGCTTGGCCGTGGCCCTGGGCACGGTGGGCATGATCGTGGTCATCGTGGGTCTCCTCTTCCTGGCTTCCTCCAGGCCGCAGGGCCGCTTCGAGGTGCTGGACGACACGCAGTTCCAGCAACACTTGGCGGACGCCACTGGCGACCTGAGCGGTTACACCGTGGACGGCGACCGCGCCACCATCGACATCAACCGCGCCATCGAGCTGGTAGCGGAACGCGGCGTACAGAACCCGGGCTTCGCTGGCGCTGCGCCGGTTGCCCCGGCCGCGCCCGCGGTGACGGCGCCACCGGCCGCTGAACCCGCGGCTGAACCCGCAGCGGCTACTGAGCCCGCCGAGGAGCCCGCCGCCGCAGAAGCAACGGCCGAGGCCGAGCCCGCGGCGCCTGTCGAGGCGGCTGCCGAGCCCGCCGCTGAACCCGCCCCCGCGGCGGCTGCGGTGGACGAGGACCTGCCTGACGGCGAGGCGGCCTTCCTGGCTACCTGCATGGCGTGCCATCAGGCTACCGGCCAGGGCGTTATGGGTGCGTTCCCGCCGTTGGCGGGCCACGCTCCTGAGGTGTACGCGGCGGACCGCAACCTTATACCCACGACCATCCTGTTCGGTCTGCAGGGCGCCATCACTGTGGACGGCATGCCTTACAACGGCATCATGACGCCCCACTTGCATCTTGATGACGCTACTGTGGCGTCGATCTCGAATTACGTCATGACGGCGTGGGGTAACGACGCCTTGGCGCCTGACTTCCAGCCGTTCTCCTCCGCCGAGGTGGAGGCGTTGCGGGGTCAGATGCTGACCATGACGGAGGTCCATGACCTTCGCACTGCGGCTGGTCTCGACTGAGCGTATAGTTCAGACTTAACTGAAGCGCCGCCGAACCTTCATTGGTTCGGCGGCGTTCTTGTTGCGCTTGCGTGTTGGACGGTCGGGTCAGACGTCTCGGGTGTCAGACATCTACGGTGTTAGACATCCAGGTTGGCGAGGTGGGCGTGGGTCTCGATGAACTCGCGTCGGGGTGGGACTTCGGTGCCCATGAGCACCTCGAAGGTCTCGCCGGCTTCTAGGGCGTCCTCTATGGTGACGCGCTTGAGGACCCGCGTTTCGGGGTTCATGGTGGTCTCCCATAGCTGTTCGGGGTTCATCTCGCCGAGGCCCTTGAAGCGTTGGATCTCGATCTTCTTGTCGCGGTTGACGCGCTGCAGTTGCGTGAGTGCGGCCTCGTCGTAGAGGTACTGCATGTCTCGCTGCCGCCCGACGCGCACGCCGTACAGGGGCGGCTGAGCGATGTAGAGGTAACCGGCGTTGATGAGGGGGCGCATGTAGCGGTAGAAGAACGTGAGGAGCAGCGTGCGGATGTGTGAGCCGTCGACGTCGGCGTCCGTCATGATGATTATGCGGTGGTAGCGGACGTCTTCGATGCTGAAGTGGGCGTCGTCGCCGGTGCCTTCTACGCCCGCGCCGATGGCGGCGATCATGGCGCGGATCTCGGCGTTCTTGAGGATGCGGCCGATGTTGGCCTTCTCCACGTTGAGGATCTTGCCGCGTAGCGGCAGGATGGCCTGGAAGCGCCGTTCGCGGCCCTGCTTGGCGCTGCCGCCAGCCGAGTCGCCTTCTACTATGTAGAGCTCGCTGACGGAGGGGTCTTCGGACTGGCAGTCGGCGAGTTTGCCGGGCAGGTCGTCGTTCTCGAGGGGGTTGGCGCGGCGCACGAGGTCGCGGGCTTTGCGGGCGGCTTCACGCGCGCGGGCGGCCTGCGACGCCTTGTCGATGATGGCCTTACCGGTCTTCGGGTTCTCCTCGAGGATCTCGGTGAGCTTCTCGTACACCACGCTGTTCACGGCGGACTGCGCTTCGGGGTTGAGGAGCTTGACCTTGGCTTGCGACTCGAACTGCGGTTCTGGCAGCTTGACGCTGATGACGCAGGAGATGCCTTCCAGGAAGTCGTCGCCGGTGGGCGCGGCTTCACCCTTCTTGAGCAGGTTCTTGTTCTTAGCGTAGTTGTTGAGCACCCGCGTGTACGCCATCTTGAAGCCGGTGAGGTGCGTGCCGCCGTCGCGGTTGGTGATCATGTTGGCGTACGTGAGGATGGTCTGGCCGTAGTTGGTGTTGTGGATGAGGCCCACGTCGACCTCGACGTCGTGCATGCCGTGGTCGGTCTGCACGGACGCGGTGCCGCTGATGACGACGGGCTTGTCGTACAGGAGTTCCGCTTCGCGCGCGAGGTTCTGAGCGAAGGCGGCCACGCCGCCCTGCTCGTGGAACGTTTCGGTCTTAGTGGCCTCGCCCCGTTCGTCGTTCAGGACGATCTTCACGCCGCCCGTGAGGAAAGCGAGCTCGCGTAAGCGGCGCCGCACGCGGCTGTAATCGAAGCCTTCGATGTCTCTGAAGACGGCCAGGTCGGGGTAGAACGTGACCTTGGAGCCCGACTGCTTCTTGGGCACGCTGCCCACCACGGTGAGGGGTTCAACGACCTCGCCGTTCTCGAAGGTGATGCGGTAATGCTTGGCGTCGCGCCAGACTTCGGCTATGAACTTGGTGGAGAGCGCGTTCACCACGGAGCTACCCACACCGTGCAGGCCGCCGGAGACTTTGTAAGCGCCCGAGTCGAACTTACCGCCGGCATGAAGCTCGGTGAAGATGACCTCGATGGCGGGGCGGCCCTCGCGCTCCATGGTGTCGACTGGAATGCCGCGGCCGTTATCGGACACGCTGGCGGAGCCGTCCTTGTTGAGGGTCACCTCGACCGTGTCGGCGAAGCCGGCCAGGCATTCGTCGATAGCGTTATCGATGATCTCCGTGAGGAGCTGGTGGAACCCGTCGATGCCGGTGCCGCCCTGCACGTACATGGCAGGCCGTTTGCGCACGCCTTCGAGGCCGCGCAGCACCTTGATGTTATCGGCGGTGTAATCGCCGTTGTTCTTGGTAGGAACTGTCAACTGAACCTCCGTGTCAGGAAGAGCGCCCACGCACACTCATAACCCGGTGCAAGCGCGTCAGAAAAGCGCCCTGCGGCGGTCTCCCTAACCCGTATATCTTACCCCGCCAGAGCACCCCCGGTCAAACCGTTCGTGCCGTGCTGGACGGGACTTTCGCCTAGCTAAGCCCGGCTCTCGCCCTCCCCTTTCGGGCCATACGAGGGGGGGCCGCCAGCCCTCACGCAGGTACAGTTGGCCATGACAAGCAACCCTACTAAGCCACTGGTGGTCATCACCGGCGCGGCCGGCGGACTGGCCCCCGCCGTCGCGCGCGCCTTCCGGTCCGCGGGGCACCCGTTAGCGCTGGTCACGCGGCCCGGCGGTGAGGGGGCCGTGGAGGAACTCGCGCGCGAACTGACGCAGGGGGCAAGCGCCGCGGCTGCGGGCAGCCCGGGCGGCTCGGGTGGCACGGTCGCCACGTACGGCATCGACCTGGCGTCCCCCAGCGGTACGCAGGCTGGCTTCGCCCGCATCGAGGCGGCGCAGGGGCCCGTGGGCCTACTCCTGAACTTAGCGGGCGGCTTCGCCATGGGCGGCCCTCACGACGCCGGCCCCGAACTGCTTCAGCACATGCTGACCATCAACCTGCACACCGCGGTGAACGCCACCAGCGCCGTGCTACCCGGCATGCTCGAGCGGGGCGCGGGCTTCGTTGCCGCCGTGGGCGCCAACGCCGTGTTGGCGCCAGCCCCAGGCATGAGCGCGTACGCCGCCGCCAAAGGCGCCGTAGCGACCTACCAGCGCGCCCTGGCAGCAGAAGTAGGCAAGCACGGCGTGAACGCCGCCCTGCTCATCCCGGCCGCCGCCATAGACACGCCCGGCAACCGCGCGGCCATGCCGAAGGCCGACCCGAACAACTGGCTCGATCCGGCGGCGTTAGCTGAAGCGCTCCTTTACCTGGCCGGCACGCGGGCGCGCGGCACCGTTCACGAGCTGGTGATCCGGCCGCACTGAGTACGCGCCCTCACACCGCGTCCTCACACCGCGTCCTCGCCGTGCGTGAAGCGCCCGGCCTTCATGGTCGCCACCGCCCGCAGCCCGTCCAGGCTCACGGTGGGGTCATGGGATAGCACCACCAGGTCCGCGTCGAAACCGGGCGCCAGCATGCCGGAACGGTGCTCGGCGCCGATGGCGTACGCCGCCCCCCTTGTGTACGCCTGCAGCGCCTCGTCGGGCCCTATGGCCTCGCCTGGGGTGAGCCGGCGACCGCTCGGCGCGGCGCGGCGAGCCGCGGACCGCAGCCCCTCGTACGGGTCAGGCGGAGCCACGGGGCTATCGGAACCGAACGCCAACACGGCCCCGGCCCGCGCCAGCGAGCGCATGGGGTAGGCACGCTCAACGCGGTCCGTAAGCTCCGTGCTGATCGAGTCCACGTCGAACGTCAGGTGGATGGGCTGCATGGACGCCACCAAGCCCAGCGCACCCGCCCGCTGCACGTCGTCTGGGTGCATGTGCTGAGCGTGCTCCAGCCGCGGTCTGAGGCCCACCGCCCGCCAGGCGGCCGCGCTCGACTCGTAGGCGTTCACCACGGCGCGGGTAGCCGCGTCGCCTATGGCGTGCACCACCGGGGTCAGCCCCGCCTTCACAGCTAGCGGCACGCGTTCGTTCAGCACCTCTGGCCCGTCCACGGCCATGCCCGTGTTCGTGCCGCCCGCGTACGGCTCCAGCATCCACGCTGTGCGGCTGCCGAGGGCACCGTCGGCGAAGAACTTGGCACCGCCCAGGGTGAAGTTCTCGCCCCCCTGCCCGGTAGCCAGCCCGATGGCGGCCGCGGCCTCGATCTGCGCGTGCGGAATGCAAGCCCACACCCTAAGCGCGTAAGCGGGGTCCGAGGCCGCCAGCGCCAGCTGCCGGAAGTAAGCCGCCGGCTCCGCGGCCATGTGGTGCACCGTCGTCACACCGAGCGCGGCGAAGTGCGCCGCGGCCCGCTGCAGCCAGCGCGTCATGGTGGCGGCGTCAGCTTCGGGTAGGGCTGCGTCGACCAGGCCACGCGCCTCCTCCAGCAGCAGCCCTGTGGGCTCGCCGCTGTCGTCCAGCACGATCACGCCGTTAGGAACGGAGGTGCCTGCCCCCACCCCGGCCAGCTTCAGCGCCGAGCGGGTGGCCCAGGCGGAGTGATGGTCCTGGCTGGCCAGCAGTACAGGGCGGCCACCTGCCGCCTCGTCGAGCGCAGCGGCCTCGCGCGGCCCGACAGTGGTGAGGCCCCAGCGGTGAAGCGCGAAGCCGGCGCCACGCACCCACTCGTCAGGCGCCAGCTGCGCGGCGCGTTCCCTGACGCGTGCGAGCGCTTCGTCCAGTGTGGCCGCGTCGAACAGGTTCACGTGATCGAGTTCCTCGCCCGTGCCGGTCAAGTGCACGTGAGCGTCGTGGAAGCCGGGCATGAGGGTCCTGCCCTCCAGGTGCACGACGCGCGTGCTGGGGCCGGCGAACACGTGCAGGTCGTCCTTACTGCCGACCGCCAGGACCTTGTTGCCGCGCACGGCCACCGCGCCCGCGCGCGGCGCTTCGGAGTCCATGGTTATGACCGACCCGTAGAACAGCGTGTCGGCGTGTTGCCGGTTGGCGCTCACCAGCTCACCCTTCCCTCTGGCTGGCCCGCCGCTGGCGCGCTTACGCCGTGCCCGCCAAGCCGCATCAGGCGCCCCTGAACTGGGGAGCGCGCTTCTCCTTGAAGGCGAGGATGCCTTCCCTAACGTCGCTCGTGGTGGCGGCGCGCGACTGCGACTCGGCCTCGAGCGCCAATTGCGCGCCCAGGTCGTTATCTAAGCTGGCGCGCAGCTCGCGTTTGAGTAGGCCGTAAGCGGCAGTTGGTCCTTGCGCCAGCTTCTGAACCTCAGCCCAGACTTCCGCCTGGAAGTCGCCTTCTATGATCCTCTCCCCCAACCCCAGCGCAAGCGCCTCGGCAGCACCGACCCGCCGGTTCGACACGGCCAATTCCATGGCGCGCCCCACGCCTACCAGGCGCGGCAGGAAGTAGCTGCCGCCCGCGTCCATGACCAGCCCTATGCCGGTGAAACCGACCGAGAAGGAGGCCCCTTCCGCCAGGAACCGCATGTCGCACGCCAGCGCCAGGCTCATGCCGGCGCCCGCCGCCACGCCGTTCACGCCCGCCACCACAGGCTTGTCTAAGGCTGCTATGGCGTGAACCACTGGGTGGTAGGAGCGGTCGAGGATCTGCCCGATGTCGCCAGAAAGCGGCGTGCTGGCCAGGTCCGCGCCGGCGCAGAAACCGCGCCCAGCGCCGGTTATCAGCACCGCGCGCACGGCCGGGTCGGCCGCGGGGCCCGTGAGGGCGTCCGCCAGCTCGGCCAGCAGCTCGAAGGTGAGGGCGTTGAGGACCTCGGGGCGGTCGAGCGTTATGCGGAGGGCGCCGCCCTCCTCGTGTAGGGCGATGGTCTTGACTGCCATGTTCACTCCTCGGAGAAACCGGCCGGCGCCGGTCGTGCGTTACCCAGTGGGCTTGTGACGCGAGTCTACCAGCGGGGCGCCTGACCGGCGGATATGGCCAGCAGAACCTCGTAATCGTCGCTAACGCCGGGATCGTTCAGGGCTGCCCGGTTGCGCCGCGTGGCGCCGCAACGCCGGCAGCGGTGCACGATCACCCAGCCCTTCTTGCCGGACTCCACTCCCACAGGCTCCAGCACACCGCCGCAGTCGCTGGCCCGGTCGCCCGGGTTCACGTCTACATGGAGCGAGTGCAGGCAGTACGGGCAGTGGTTGCGGTAACCGCCGCCCGCGAGCGGTGGCACATTAGCGCCGCAGACCTGGCAGTCGAAAGGTTGGTTGGCGCCGCGCCCGGTGAACAGCTTCACTACGCGAGCATAGCGCCGCTCAGGGCCCTGGGCCGAGGTCTACATGACCCGCGCAGGACCGGTCAGCGCCGCGTGCGCGGCTAAGATGACCGCCAGACGGCCGTTACGCAGCGGTCCGGACCTTACCCATGGAACTCCTGGTCGCACAACGTCTTACTTACCTGGTCGACGGCGCCGAGCTGCTGGTCGACCTGAACCTGCGTCTGGCGGCAGGCGAACGCGTGGGGCTGGTGGGCCCGAACGGTAGCGGTAAGTCGACGCTGCTCAGGCTGCTGGCCGGCCAGACCGAGCCGTACGCCGGGCGCCTGCAGCGCGCCCCGGGGGTGAGGACGCTGCTCCTGCCGCAAACGACCGCAGCGCCGCCTGGCGACCTGACGCTCTGGCAGTTCGCCAGCCGCGCCCTGACGGTAGTACGGGAGCTGGAGGAGCGCATGCGGCGGGCCGAGCGCGAAGCAGCCAGCGGTCAGCTGGCGGCCGACGCGTACGCGCGCCTGCAGGCCGACTTCGAGCAGGCCGGCGGCTTCGGGGCAGAGGCCAGGCTGCGCCGAGAACTGGCGGCCGTGGGCTTCGGAGCAGGAGACGACGACCGGCTGGTGGCGCACCTGTCCGCGGGCGAACGGCGCCGGCTTGCGCTGGCGACCACGCTGGCGGCGGACCCCGACATCCTGCTACTGGACGAACCCACGAACCACCTCGACCTGCCCGCGCGGGTGCGCCTGGCGCGCCGCTTGGCTGGCTTCCGCGGGGCGCTGGTGGTGATCAGCCACGACCGGGCCCTGCTCGACGAGTGCACTAACCGCACGGCGTTCCTCGAACCTCCAGGTAGCGCACAAGGCCCGAGCCGGCTGGTGCTGGAGCCCGGGCACTACACCACGGCCAAGGCCCGCCGCGAAGGCCTGCTGCGCGCCAGCCATAAGCGAGAACGTGAACGCGCCAAGGAGGCCGCCCGCCTGGAGGCCATGGCGGCGGAGCTTGCACGGTTCGGCAAGAAGGCGACCGCACGCCGGCGCGCAGCGGAGCGGAAGTCGGAGAGCCTGCGGGCGCTCACCCAGGCTGGTGAGGGCGGTGTTCACTCAAGGCAGCTGCCGCACGCTCCGCCCCACCTGGCCAGCCCAGGCGGTGGCCAAGGCCGGCGCGCCGAGCGCACGCTCCTGGAGGCCACGCGCCTGAGTAGCCCACCGGTGCTGACGGACGTGACGCTCAGCCTGCAGCGTGGCGAGCGGGTGGCGCTGCTGGGCCCGAACGGTAGCGGCAAGAGCACCCTGCTCGCCCTGCTGTCAGGCGTTACCCCCTCCGCGGATCCCGGTTCGGAGTTGCGGTTCGCACCGGGCCTGAAGCTGCGCCATATCGGGCAGGAAGAGCGGGGCCTGGAGGACGGCAGACCCCTGTGGGAGCAGGCCACGGAGCGCGTGGGCAGCGTGCGGGCCGGCGCCCTGCTGGCCGGCGCAGGTCTGGCCACTCGCACCTGGAACAACCGCCCATCCGAGCTCTCCGGCGGCGAGCGCGCTCGGGTCGGACTGGCGCTCGCGCTCGCTGAGGACGTCGACGTGTGGTTCATCGACGAACCCACCAACGACCTTGACCTGGCCGCAGTGGAGGCCCTCGAAGAGCAGCTCCTGGCGAAGCTCGAGGCCAGCGGCGCCGCCCTGCTACTGGCCACCCACGACCGGCGCCTGGCTCAAGCGCTGACGCGGGAAGTATGGTCTGTGGAGGCCGGCAGCGTGGTGCGCTACGCGGACGTGACCGCGTACCTGCGGGGTGAGCACGACCAGGACGCCGGCTCTGAGCCTGAGAACACAGGCAGCGCCGGTTCTGCGCCCACCCTGGCGGCAGCGCCTGCCGACGGGCCCGCCGAACCTGGAACGCCGCCCGGTACGGGCGCTGACCCAGAACGCTCCCTAGAACCCGGCGGCGACCGAGACCAAAGCTCGGGCCGAGACCAGAGCCGCGACCCAAGCCGAGACCAGAACGATTCGGCGGTGGAACTACTCGAGGCGCGCCGCGCCGAGCTCCTGCGCCTGCGGGACGAAGAGCCGAACCTGACGGAGAGGGACCTGTTGCGAGTCCGCACGTCGTTACTGGAGACCGAGGAGGCGCTCATGAGCGCCTACGCAGCCACGCTGCCTGCGCCCGCGCCCAGTTACAGGCTGCGGGAGGGTGGCGTCACCCTCTTCGCCGAGCCCATCCCGGCGGTTCCCTCGACCGGGTCGGGTAGAGAACACGAGGCGCTGGTGGTGCTGGCGCCGCACGCTCCCAACAACCAGGGAATCCTCGCGGGTACGCAGGTGGCTGCTGAGGCGTTCGCGGCGCTGCTCGGCGCCCAGGGTCTGCCGGACCCGGACCGTGTGCTGCGGTCTTGCGCGGCGGCGTGGCTGGAGGTGCGCTTAGTGGACTCCGTGGGTCACCTGCGCTTCGTGGAGCGCACGCAGGCGTGCGCGTTGCCGTACGTGAAGGCGGCCCTGGCCGACGCGGGGGTGCGCCTGGCGTTCACCCGCCTGGGCGCGCAGGCGGTGCAGCTCCACCACGCTGGCGCGCTACCCGGCGCGGGCCTGCGACCGGCCGGAGACGGCTGGTGGTCACTAGGGCTGGGCGAGTTCCTGCGCGCGGAAGGGTGGCGGCGGTGAAGCACCAGGTCAAGGATCCGGTCAAGAACCAGTTGGGCCAGCGCGTGCGGCGGGGCGGCGGCCGGCTGAAGCTGGCGCTGCTGCTGCTCGGGCTGGCGCTGATCCTAGTGCCGTGGCCGCCAGCGTGGGCGGAAGCCCTCTATCTGGGCGCACTGCTGCCGACATGGTCCGCGTTCTCGGCGCGCGTAATAGACGCCGTGCCGGTGTCAGTGAGCTTGCTACTGCTCATATTCCTGGTGAGCGTGCCGCTCGTCATCATGCTGGCAGTAGGCGGGAGGGCCGTGCGCGGCGTGATGCGCTTCTGGAGCTGGACGGCCCTCGTGCTCCTGCTCCTCTTCCCGTTCACGTTCGGTCTCGGCTACCGGCTGGCTCTACCGACCGGGCTCGTTACCACCCAGGCGGCCAGCTCTGAGGCCGCGCTGGCGGCCGTAAGCGCGCACGTGCTCAGCCTGCTGAGAAGCAGCAGCAACTGGTCAGCCCAACCTGGCGCCGCCGCGCTCAGCGCCGAAGCCGAGCAGGCGCAGGCGGTGGCTGCCGCCTCGACTTGCGTCGGGCGGTTCTCGCGCGAACTCAGGGCCGAGCATCCAGCCGCCACGCTGCCAACGAAGGTGAAGTACTTACCCGCGGGCCTGCTGCTGCGCTTCGGTTTCGCGGGCGTGGCGCTGCCGTGGTTGCTGGAGCCGCACGTGGACGCGGGCCTGCCAGGGCCATCAGCGCTGGCCGTTACGCTGCACGAGTTCGCTCACAGCGCCGGTCACGCCTCCGAAGCCGAGGCCGAGGCGGTAGGCATGGTGGCCGGCCTGGAATGCAGCGATCAGCGGGTGGTCTACGCCGCCGCGCTCCGCCTGGCTACTAACCTCGCGACCGGAATGCCGCCGGAGGCGCGGGCCGCGTTCATGGCTGAGTGGCCCACACGGGCCGTGGCCGACGCGCGCGCCGCCGGCCGGGCCACTCGGCGCTTCGCAGATGCGGCTCTCACGCCAGGCGCCACGGCCGCTTACGACCTCTACTTACGGAGCCAGGGCGAGTCAGGTGGCATGGCGGAGTACGACCGCGGCACAGCTCTCGCCCTGGCGGTCCTCTACCAGCGCCACCTAGCAGAGCCTAACTAGCCGGGCCCGACTAGAAGAGCCCGACTAGCCGAGTCGACTAGTCGAGCCTGACCAGATCGAACCGAGGTCAGCGCTAGGCGGTCGCTACGTCCGCGGGTTCCGGCCCCAGGTTGCGGCGTATGAGCGCGTCTAGTTCAGGGTCGCGGCCCATGAAGTCGCGGAACAGTTGAGCGGAGTCCTCGCCGTCGCCTTTGGCGAGCACGGCCGTGGCGAAGTGGCGACCCGTGTCGGGGTTGAAGATGCCCTCAGCCTGGAAGCGGCTGAAAGCGTCCGCGTCTAAGACCTCGCTCCACTTGTAACTGTAGTAACCCGCTGCGTAACCGCCCGCGAAGACGTGAGTGAAACGCGTGAGGCGCGCGCCGCTGGCGAACTCCGGCCTGACCTCGTAAGGCGCCATGATGCCCTTAGCGAACTCGAGGGGGTCCTCAGCGCCAGCCGGGTCGTAGTCGCGGTGCAGCGCTAAGTCGGCCGTGCCGAACGCCAGCTGCCGCATCTGACCGATGGCGCCCCCGAACGTGCGGGTGCGCTCGAGCCGCTGGAAGAGCTCTGCGGGGATGGTCTCGCCCGTGTCGACGTGGCGGGCGAAAAGGTCTAGCGCCTGCTTCTCCCACGTCCAGTTCTCCATGATCTGGCTCGGCAGCTCCACGAAGTCCCACGGCACGTTCATGCTGCTGCGCGCCTTGATAGGCACGCGCGACACGAGGTGGTGCAGCAGGTGCCCGAACTCGTGGAACACGGTCTCGACCTCGTCGTGCGTGAGCAGGGCGGGACCACCGCCGTCGGGGGTGCTGAAGTTGGCAGCCACGATGCCGACGTGCGGGTCGAAACCCGCCGCGGTCGGGCCGCCGTGCACCAGGCCGTTCATCCAGGCGCCGCCGCGCTTAGATTCGCGCGGGAACCAGTCGGCGTAGAGCGAACCCAGGAACGTGCCGTCCTCATGGGTCAGGTGGTAGACCTCCACGTCCTCGTGCCAGGCCGGCACGCCCGTCACGGGCGCCACCTTCACGCCGAAGAGGCGCTCGGTGAGGTCGAAGAGGCCCTTCAGGACGCCGGGGAGGGGGAAGTACGGACGCAGCTCCTCCTCACCCACGTCAAAGCGCGCCATGCGCAGCTTCTCGTGCGCGAACGCGAGGTCCCACGGCTCGAGCACATCTAAACCGAGCTCGCTAGCGGCGAACGCCTGCAGCTCCGCCACTTCACGCTCGAAGTGCGCGCGCGTCTTGCTGGTCAGTTCCGCGGTGAACTCCGCCGCGTTCGCGCCGGAGCCGATCATGCGCGGCTCCGTTTGCAGGTCGGCGTAATCCGCGTAGCCTAAGAGGTTGGCCACCTCGCGGCGCTTGGCGAGGATCTCGCGTACGAGCGGCCTGTTGTCGTGCGGCTCCTCGCCGCCGACCGCGAAGTACGCCTCGTACATGTGGCGCCTGAGTTCGCGCACCTCCGAGTACTTCATGAACGGCATGTAGGAGGGCGCCTGCAGCGTGAAGCGGTAGCCGTCAAGGCCCTTTGCTTCCGCCGCGCTCTTGGCGCGCCGCCTGGAGCTCTCGGGTAGGCCCGCCAGCTGCGCTTCGTCCTCAAGTACCAGCTCGAAGGCGTTCGTGGCGTCGAGCACGTTCTCGGAGAAGCGCGTGGAGAGGCGCGCCAGTTCGACCCGCAACGCTTCCACGCGCTGCCGGTCAGCGTCCGGCAGGTCGGCGCCGGCGCGGCGGAACTCGTCCATGGTCTTAGTCAGGTGCCGTTTGGCCACGCCGGTGAGCGCCTGGCCTTCCGCACTCTCGGCGAAGCGCTTGAGGAGCTGCCACACGCGCTGGTCGGCGGAGAGCCGCGCGAAGAAGGCCACCACCTCCGGTTGCACCTCGTTGAAGGCGCTCCGGAGCTCCGGGGAGTTCATGACCCCGTTCAGGTGAGCGACGAGGCCGTACGGCCTGTACAGCCCCTCAGCCAGTTCGTCGAGCGCTCCCAGGCTGGTCTCGTAAGTGACCGGCGCGTCCGTGTCGGCGCTGGCGCCGAGCTGCGTCAGGCGCTCCTCGGCACGCGCCAGGGCCTCACGCAGGCCCGGCACCACGTGCTTCGGTTCTATCCGGTCGAAAGGTATGACGAAATCTGTAGCTAGGAGGGGGTTCTCGGACATCAGGTCTCCCATATGAACACGCCGGCGCCCGTGAGGCGGGCGCCCGGCTAACGTCTAGGTATCGCGGGGGCGGAGGCGAACGCGTCAGGCGAAAGCCGGCACGTACTCCGCGGGCACCGGGTGACTATACAGGAAGCCCTGGCCGTCGTCGCAGTTCAGGCGCCTGAGCAGGCTGTTCTGCTCCTTCGTCTCGATCCCCTCGGCCGTAACGCGCAGCTTGAGGCTCTTACCCAGGGCGATGATGGCCCTCAGCAGCTCGATCTCCTCCACGCCAGTGTCCGCGCCGAGCCTACTGATGAAGCTGCGGTCGATCTTCAGACCGTCGAGCGGCAGGCCGCGCAGCTGGGTGAGCGACGAGTGGGCAATACCGAAGTCGTCGAGGGCCACGTGGACGCCCATGGAGCGCACTTCGGTAAGCTCCTCGGCGGCGGCGTCCAGCGTGTCCTGCCCGGTGCGCTCGCTGATCTCGAGCTCCAGGAGGCCCGGGTGCAGGTCGTAACGGCTCAGCACGTCATGTACCTGGTCCGTCATCTCGCCACTCTCGAGGGCGCTGGGGCTAACGTTCACTGCCACGCGGCGCGGGGAGCGTTGCTTCTGCCAGCGCTTGGCCTGGCGGCAGGCGCGCTCCAGCGTCCACTGGAACAGCTGGGGTCCGAGCTGCGCTTCCTCGATGAGGGGCACGAAGTCAGCGGGCCTGAGCAGGCCGCGCATGGGGTGACCCCAGCGCACGAGCGCTTCGACCGAGTTGATCGCGCCGTTATCCAGCTGCACGCGCGGCTGGTAGTGGAGCACGAACTGGTCCTCCAGCAGCGCGCGCCGCAGTTCGGCTTCGAGTGAGAGGCGGGTGCGCATCTTGGCGTTCAGGCCGTCGTCGTAGAACTTGAAGCTGCCGCGCTCGCTCTCCTTAGCGCGGGCTAGCGCCTCGAGGGCGCGCTTCACGACCACGCCCTGCGCCCGCACGCCCGTGCCGGGCATATCCACGCCGACAGTGGCGGAGAGCTTGAGGGTCAGGGAGCCGTCGGAGTAATGCTCATGCACGGCCGCCAGGGCTTTCTCGAGCACCGGTAGGGCGGCGCGTTCGTTGGGCAGGTCGCAGATGAGCAGCGCGAACGAGTCGGGCCCGAAGCGCGCCAGGGTGTCGGTGCGGCGCACGGAGCGCCGCAGGCGGCGCGCGACCTCGATGATGAGCCGTTCGCCGTGGCGCTGACTGAAGGTGCGTTCCACGAACTTGAAGTGGTCGAGGTCAAGGATGGCGAGCGCCACTTGCGTGCCGTTACGGCGAGCGTGCAGGAGGGCCTGCTGGATGCGGTCCTCGAGGAGTTGCGCGTTGGGGAGGCCCGTGAGGGCGTCCACGTGCGCTAAGCGCCAGAGTTCCGTGGCGCGCTGCTTCGACTGGGTGACGTCCTTCATCATGCCGTAGACGGCGGTGATGCCCGCCTCGTCGCTACGCCAGCGCCGGCTGGCGAAGTCCTCCACCCACAGCACCTTGCCGCCGTGCGTAACGATGCGGTACTGATCCACGCGCTTGTGGCTTGCCGCAGCGCACCCATGCGCTCCTTCAGCCGCTCGCGGTCCTCCACGTGCGCGAAGCCCTCGATGCCGCTCTTCACCACTCCTTCGAGGTCGTAACCGGTGAGGTGGCGCCACCCTTCCGAAACCCAGATCAGTTCGTTGCGGCCGTCGTCGTGCAGTAGCAGGGCGTAACTGAAGAAGCGCCCGTCGCCTTCCAACGAATCGGATAGTTCCTGGTTGGCTGCCTGAGCGCTCTGGGCGTGCACTTGGTCGCTGACGTCGCGGACGACGGTGAGTAGGTGGGTGACCTCGGCACCGCTGCCATGTATGGGGTAGTGCCGCTGTTCGCTCCAGAAGAGGCTGCCGTCGGCGCGCCAGGAGCGCACGAGGGCGGTGGCGGGCCGGCCGTTGGCTATGGCCTCGCGCACGGCGCGCTCGCCGTCCTGGTCGGTGTCGTTCTTCATCAGGAACCCGAGGCTGCGGCCCACGATGTCGGTGACCGAATAGCGCGTCAGGGCCGCCAGCTCGGTGCTGGCGTGGATTATGGGGTGACCGACTTGTTTCAGATCGGTGAGGCAGAAGCTCTCGTGAGTGAACAGGCGCGAGGTCGCTTCGATGACGCTGTCCGCGTCCATGCCTGCCAGCGCCGGGCTGATCTCCGCACGCCCTAGCGCAGGCTTCTCGAGCCGCGCAGAACGGTGGCCGGGCTGCTCGTCAACCACCTTCACTGCCTTCTGCCCTGGGGACGTGTTCGTAGTGGACGACATGCGTGGATACGTCTCCTTCTGGGCCCGGTGCGGCTCTTGCGCTGGTGACTCCTGCGCTGCCGGGTGGGGTTCCCTGCCCCGCCCGCCGGCCGCCGCTCCCCGGCATCCCTAACTCTTCCGATGTGCAACGTATCAGCAACCACTCCCTGCCCTTATGACATTTCTCCGCCCACAACGGTCTTGTGACGAAATGCACGCGGCCCACGCCCACTCCACCTAGGCACAAGCCGGGGTCTCCAGCCCTACTCTGACACTCCGTACGCTCCTATACACTCGTAGGTATGGAGGCACGGATGCCAAAGAGTACTCATCGTCACGACGTCGTGATAATCGGCGCTGGCCCCGCGGGGCTTACCGCCGGCATCTACACGGGCCGTTCGGACCTGAGCAGCATAATCATCGAGAAGGCCGTTCCGGGTGGGCAGATAGCACAGACGGAAGACGTCGAGAACTATCCCGGCTTCCCGGAACCGGTCAGCGGGTCGGAGCTCTCCGCCCGCATGGTGGCGCAGGCCGAGCGGTTCGGGGCCCGCATCGTCATGGACGAGGTCACGCGCATAGCCCAGTTGCCTGAGGGCGGCTTCCTCGTCAGCGGCCTGGAGGCCGATTACCACGCTAGCGTGGTCATCATCGCCACCGGCGCTAACCCGCGCTTGCTCGGGGTGCCGGGCGAGGACGAGCTGTACGGCCGCGGCGTTTCTACGTGCGCCACGTGCGACGGCTTCTTCTACCGCGGCCGCGAGGTCGTGGTGGTGGGCGGCGGCGACGCCGCTGTGGAGGAAGGCGCGTTCCTCACCAAGTTCGCGTCTAAGGTCACGGTCATCCACAGGCGCGGCGAACTGCGCGCCAACCAGGCCGCTCAGCAGCGCGCCTTCGCTAACCCCAAGATGGAGTTCCTGTGGCACACGGTGGCCACCGAAATCGTGGGCGAGGACGGCGTGGTCAAGGGCATCAAGACCGAGAACGTGCAGACGGGCGAGGAGGGCTTCCTACCCACCGACGGCGTCTTCGTCTACATAGGGCACGTGCCCAACACCGATTACCTGAAGGGCTTCGTAGAGCTCGGCCCGACCGGCTACGTGGCTGTCAAGGACGAGGTCTTCACCAACGTACCCGGCGTGTTCGCAGCCGGCGACGTGGCCGACGAGATCTACCGCCAGCTCTCCACCTCCGTGGGGGCGGGCACCCGCGCCGCCATGATGGCCGAGAAGTGGCTGGTCGAGGAAGGCATACCGCCCGTGCCGCGCGACGCCGGTGCTACGGACGCCGCCAACGCAACCGACGCCACCGAGGCACCCGCGGTAGCGGTGGGCTGACCTAACTTCAGCTCTCTGTTACTTAGGTAGAACCGGCGCTACCCGCGCCCGTAAGCTCCTCCCGCGTGATCAGTCGCGCGGGAGGAAGTCGTATAGGAACAAGGTCTTGTCCTGGTGCGCCAGCAAGTAACCAGCCCCGCTCCATAAGGGACTCCCGAACGCCGCACGCCACGTGGTGGCAGCGACCCCTTCAAGGGTTGACGGCACCGTCAGCCGCACGAACGGGCCGTCCGCTTGAGCGAACCAGTCAGGCCCGCCGATGAGCTGAGTGCCCGAGGTGGCGCCAGCAGCAGCCGGTGGGGTGGCCGTCTCCGACTCAAGCTCCTCGGACTCAGCCTCTTCGGACCCAAGCACCTCGGACTCAGTCTCTTCGGATTCAGTCTCCTCGGACTCAGCCTCCTCAGCCCCAGTCTCCTCTGCCCCTGGCTGTTCCGCTGCCGGCTCCTCTGGCTCTCCTGGCTCTCCTGGCTCGTCTGGTTCTTCTGCGGAACCCTCAGCGGAAGCCGCAGCAGAACCGTCAGCGTCGGGTGCTTCGTCTGCGGCAGGCGCGGCAGCGGGCGCGGCCGCGGGCGCCAACTCGCCCTGCACGCTGCCGGTGGCCAGGTCCACGCGCACGCCGTCCGGCAGGCCGGGTAGCTCCTCAGGTTGGATGCCCAGGTACTGGAGCGGTCCGGCCGGGGTCATGCCCGAAACCGGTAAACCGAGACCCAGGAGTTCGGCGTCCGACGCGCCGGGCACTTGGCGCTCCACCACGATCAGGCGCGGGGCACCGGCGGTGGTGCCGTAGCGAGCGGCCCTCACCGTGCCCGGGTCAAGGCCGAGGCGTTCGGCTACGAGGGCTATGAGCGAACTCTGGTACCCCTCCAGCACCTCGCCCGGCTCTTCCTGCCAGGTGTCGGGCCAGAGCTGCATGTCGCGCACGACCACACGCGAACCGTCGTCGGCCACGCTGAGCTGCCAGGCGCGCACCCGCTCCACCGCGCCGCCACCCAAGATGGCGTACTCGGCCTGCGTTAGCGGTGTGCGCTGCTGGGTCCGTAACGCCAGGGAACCACCCACGCGTAGCAGGCGGGCGTCCAGGCCGGTGAGGTCCTCCGACAGCACCAGGCGCGCCGCCAACGGCGTGAGGCCCGCGGGTATGCCTTCGGCCAGGGCAGGCACGGGCTGACCTCCGGCTACCAGGGGCATGGCCTCGGCGTACAGGAGTGCCGCTGGCCGGTTCGCGAATGCGCCCACACGCACGCGGAAGACGTCACCCGCGGACGAGGTGGAGCGCACGACGTACGCGGGGAAGCCTTGCCGGAGCAGGTCGCCCATGATGTCCGTGGCGGAGTCGCGGTCCGACAGCGCCACCACCTGGATCGTGTACGACGCCTGCTGCGCAACCGCGGCGGGCAGAGCGCACAGGAACAGCGCCGCCAGCAGCCTGACCGCACGGCGCGGCCACCAGCCGACCGTCGGCCGCTGTGGCGGCGTCACGCTAGAAGTCCTTCCGCTCGAAGAGTACGACCGCTAGGGCCGCGAAGAGCGCACCGTAAAGGGCTATGAGAGCGACCACCCAGGCCGTCTCGCCGCCGGGGGCGGCGTACGCGTTCAGCTGCGTGGTGAGGAGGAAGGGTTCGATGGCTGGGAACACCACCAACAGTTGCATGAAGATAAGTGAGGCGAGTGTGGCAAGCGCGCCGCCGGCCGCGTTCATGAAGACGACCGTGAAAAGTAACGCCAGCATGCCTATGGGGATGAGCGCCAGCGCCGCCAGTAGGTAACCGCGCAGCAGCTCCCCGAACGCTTGCCCGGGCGTCAGCATGCCCTGGCCGAGCAGCCCAGCCTCGCCCAAGCCAGTACCCCCGAAGAAGCCGGCGAAACCGAACGGTATGCCCGCGGCCAGCGAGGCCAGCAGGAACACGAGCAGCATGATGAACGGGTAGATGGCTATGACGATCAGCTTGGCGGCCAGCCAGTTGGGCCGCGTGACGGGCCGCAGGAGGATGGTCGGCAGCGTGCCGTTGGCTATCTCGGTGCCCAGTAGCTCGGCGGCGGATATGGCTACCAGCAGGGGCAGGAGGAACTGCATGGAGGAGAGTAGCGACAGGGCGGGCACCTGGAAGCCGGACACGAGGAAGAAGCCGTACACCTCGAAGATGCCGGGTGCGTACGCCCATAAAAGCGGGAAGACGACCAGCAGCGCCAGCCCGAAGCGCACGCTGGAGAGGCGCCAGATCTTGGCGAACTCCATGCGGAGGAGGGTCAGGATCACGCTTGCCCCCCGTAACCGCTTACGTCCGTGGCGGGCGCCACGCCCGTGCGGCGAGCGCGCTCGGCGCTGACGCGCTCACGGTAGTAAGCGCGCAGATCGAAGATGTCGCGGTTCATCTCCAGCACCCCGACGCCTGCGGCGGCCAGGATGCTGCTGACGGCGCCCAGGTCCTCGTTCGTGCGGGGTATGAACACCAGTTCGCCGCCGCGGATGGTGGCGTGCGTGACCGCTTCCGGCTGCGCCTCCAGGGCGTGCAGGCCGCGGCTGGTGTCCGTGACCCTCACCCGGAAACGCTCGCGCCTGTCGAAGAGGTTGACCTCGTCGATGAGCACCCCCTCCTCGAGGATCGCCACGCGCGTGCAGTACGCCACCACCTCGTCCAGGTGGTGGGTGGAGAGGAGCACGGCCGTGCCCTCCCCCGCCGCCTTGCGCAACACGGAGTGCACCAGGTGCAGGCTGAGCGGGTCCATGCCACTGGCGGGTTCGTCGAGCATGAGCACCTTGGGGCGCGTGAGTATGGCGGCGGCCACGCCGAGCCGCTGCCGCATGCCCAGGCTGTAAACGCCCACCTTGCGCTCCCCGGCGTCGTCCAGCTCCATGAGCCTGAGGACCTCGTCTATGCGGCCCGGTTCTACGCCGCCGGCCAGGTCAGCGTGCAGCCTGAGGTTGGCGCGGCCCGAGAGGTACGGGTAGAACGCCGCGGGCGCCTCTACCACCGCCCCCAGTTCGCGCCGCACGGCCGGGTGTTGATGCGGGTCCTTACCAAGGATGCTGACTTGGCCGCTGGTCGGGAAGGCCAAACCCGCCACCAGGCGGATGACGGTCGTCTTACCAGCGCCGTTCGGTCCCACCAGCGCGTACACCTCGCCGGGGTTAACGCGGAAGGTGAAATCGTCCACTACCGTGCGGTTGCCGTAACTCTTCGTGAGTGCGTCGGATGCGATCGCGGGGGTTGCCATGGGTCTCCTCGCGGCAGTCTATGTGGCGCGCCCCAGAGGGGCGATAACATTCTTCATGCAGCTGGGCGGCGCGCGGCGGCTGCCCGGTGAGGTGCGCCGGAACGCGCGGTCAACGCTGTTCATGAAGGCTGGCTGGCGTTCTCCGCGGCCTCGAGCTGGCGCCGCTGCTCGAGCATGAGCAGGTCCAGGACGATGTCTATGCAGCGTTCCACGGCGCGGTCGAAGTCGCTGGCCTCCACTACCGGCACTCCGTGATGCACGGCCTGGTCCGCTACGTACTGCTGCAGTATGCGTATCTCCTCGAAGTGATCTAAGTAGTTCTGCTGGCCGCGCTTGCTGCCAGTTTGGCCCTCGCGCGTGGCGAAGTGCTTCAGGTGGTCCTCCTCGTCCTCCACGCTTAGCACGATGGAGATGACGGTGGCGCCCTCCACGTGCAGGGCGGGCGACACGCCGGGGATCAGTTGCACGCCCTCCATGACTATGGAGGTGGCCTCGTAGATGTTGCGCTGCACGATGGCGGTCAGCGCCGGCTTGAGCTGGTTGACCTGCGCGAGGAACCCGCGCAGCACGCGCATGGGTTCGGGTGTGGCGGTCTGCAGTTCACGGGGCAGCAGGTCAGCGCGCCACGCTTCGTACGTGCTGGCGTGCAGCACAGGGCTCAGTTCGGGGCCGATGAGGGACCGCAGCGCCTGCCTGACGCTGTCGGTGGACACAATGCGCGGCACGCCTAAGCGGTAACCCACCTCGCTGGCTATGGCCGACTTGCCCACCCCGGGCGCGCCCCCGAACAGCACCACCAGCGGTTTGTCGCGCCGGCGGGTCTGCCGCATCATGAGGTACCGCTGCGCGAACTCGTCGCCGGCTTCCTTCTTGAGCAGGCTCACGACCTCGTCGCGCACCTGCGAGCGCTGAACCACGGACGCGTTCGTGGCGTACAGAGCGGTCTCCACGCGTTTGGCGATGTTGTGAGACAGTTCGGGGGTGAGCCCGATGGCCGTGAGGGACTGCGCCAGGATGCCACGGGAGTAAGGCAGCGTGTCGCCGCCCGGCTCGTGCACCTTCAGTTCGAACGAGGTGGAGGTGATCATCTCGTAACGCAGGCGCACGTCGCGGCCGAAGCGGCCCTCCAGGATGAGCGCCACGCGCCGCGCCAGTTCCTCGCGGGTTATGCGCTCCAGCCCCTCGGAACGCACGCCCTGCTCGACCTGGTAAGCCACCACGTTGGCCTCTTTGAAGCCGAGGCCTATCTTCTCGAGGCTGGAGGTCAGCCGGCGCCGCGTGAGCGCCTTGCCGCGGGGACCCACCAGCAGCGGCACGAACGGCGGGGTCTGCCTGAGGAAGCGTTTGGCCGCCTCGTCGCTGGTGCGGCGGCGCACTTCGGCAGCCACCATGCCGCGCAGCTCCTCCAGCTCCACGGCTTTGGCGCCGCGGTGGCGCAGCTTGCGCTCCACGTCGTGGGTGAGGTCCATAGCGTCCTCGGTGGGCACGCCGGCGCTCTGCAGCGCCTCCACCACCGAGCCTGCGGAGTACGGGTAGCGCTCCTCGCCGCGCAGCACGGTCAGTTCGCGCGGTTTAGCCAGGCGCGGTCCGCTCTTCTGGGTCTCCTGCTCGCGGTCAGCGCTCATGGTTAGGGATCCCTCGGGTCGAAGGGGTCGTTAGGACCGGTGGGATCGCCGGCGATAACTTCGAGCAGGTCACGCACCACGTTGCCCGTGAAGCCCCAGATGAGGTACTCGCCCCACGGGTACGAGTAAAGCAGGCGCCGGTACCTGGCGAGTTCGGCCACACGCGTCTGGGGTTCTATCGCTAGCAGCTCCGCTAGTGGCACCGTGAAGACGGCGTCGACCTCGCCCGGGTTGAGGGTCAGCTCCTGCGGCCACGGCACTTGCGCCACGTACGGGGTGGCCACGTAACCGGCTGGCGAGGGGTGATCGGAGAGTCGGCCGAGCACCTGGTCCGGCGTCACGCTCAGGCCGACCTCTTCCTCGGTCTCGCGCAGGGCAGCTTCCACGTGGGTCTCGCCGGGGTCCAGCCGGCCGCCGGGGAAGGCTATTTCACCAGCGTGGCTCTTGAGCCGCGCGGCGCGCACGGTGAAGAGGACCTCCACACCGTCCGGTCCGTAAAGCAGCGGCACCAGCACACTGGCGCGCCTGAAACCGTCGATCTGTAACTTGCGGGGGGTGGCCGCGGCTAGTCGCTCTGCCAGCAGCCGTGGGTCAGTCTGGGGCCCGGATGGAGCCGTCATCACGACCGCACGCCCCTACCCGCGGAGCCGACCTTTGTGCCTGAGCCTTCGAACATGCTCCGTATGCTATCAGGGCCGCCCCTCACGGCCCGTTCAGGCCGGGCGCTGGCCGGGCACTGATGAACGCCCAGTGCCGGCCGGTCACGCCGGCGTCGCGGCGGTAACTGTAGAACCGCTCCGGGTGGCAATGCGTGCAGAGCCCCGTATCGGTCACGTTGCCTGGCGTCACGCCGGCGCGCTCCAGGCTCCAGCGGTTAGCCGCCTTAATGTCGAGCCGGTACTTACCGGTCTCCGCGTCGGGCCAGGCCACGTGGTCAGGGAAGCCGGCAAGCGCGAAGCGCTCCACTACCTCTGCGCCCACCTGGTAGCAGGCACCAGCTACGCCAGGGCCCATGACCACGCGCAGGTCCGCGGGTTCGCTGCCGAACTCGGCGGCCATGCGCTGCACTACCGTGCTGGCCAGGCCAGCCACGGTGCCGCGCCAGCCGCAGTGCGCGGCGCCCACCGCCCCAGTGACGGGATCGTGAAACAGCATGGGTAAACAGTCCGCCACGCTCACCACCAGTAGCTCGTTCGGGTCGGCGCTCACGGCCGCGTCGGCCTTCTCGTGGAACCAGGTGGGGCCGCCCGTGTACACCCGGTCGCCGTGCACCTGGTGGAAGGCGCTCACCTGAGCGCGTTCGAAACCCAGCTCGCTCAGCAGCAGGTCGCGGTTGCGTTCCACTTTGTCAGGCTCGTCGCCCGAGCTGAGACCTAGGTTGAGGCTGCCGTATGGCTCTGTACTCACCCCGCCCTTACGCAGTGTGAAGCCGTGGAGGACCGCCAGGTCGTCCGTGAAGTAGCGCTGGCTGCGCGCGGGCTGCGCCGGCGCCCTCACGCGCCTGACCGTTCGGCAGGTCCGGCGGGGTCCGCGGTGTCAGGCAGCTTCTCCCCCGCCCGCACGGGCTGGCTGAGCCAGTTGCTGCTGGGCGGGAACGGGCAGCTGTAACCCTCCGCGTACGCGCAGTACGGGTGGTAGGCGTAGTTGAAGTCGAGGGTAACCGGCCCGGCCGCGCCCTCGTCCTCAAGGGTGAACTCCAGGTAGCGCCCGGCGCCGTATGTCTCGGGGCCGGACGTGGCGTCGCGGAACGGCACGAAGAGGCGCGGCCCTTCGGGAGCGTCGGGCGTGGCGTACAGAACCAGGCTTTGGTCCTGCCCGCCAAGCTGAAAGCGCGCCACGCCGTAAGGCAGGTACATGCGCTCGTCGCCTGTGCTGGTGGCCAGTAGGACCGGCTCGGCGTCGGCGGTGCGCTCTAATTGCGCGGCGACCCGGAACTGGCTGGTCTCCGGGTAGTAGGCGAGGCCCCCGAAGCTGTCGTCGCCGTACAGCGGGGAGGTGCGGTGGTTCTTCAGGTAGTCGTCCTTGGCGGCCCGCCACGTGGCGACCGCCCCGGCGGTGGGTAGCTCGGTTGCGGCCATGCGATCTGCCTCCTAGGTAGTAGTTGCGGGCGGCTTCGTGGTGGGCGGCCTCGTGCTGCGCGGCTTGGCGCAGCGCGCCCGCTAGTAGTTGCGGGCCGCCACCTCAAGGTCGGTGCTGGTTTCGAGCCAGTCGGTCACGGCCTTAACGGCGCCCCGCGTGGTTGGGGTTATGAGCGGGTCGCCGAACGTTTCGAGGCGCACTATGACCTCGTCCGCGGCCCGCTGCTGCGCCACCACCAACAGCTGTTGTCTGAGGTCGGGTTCGTCGACCGTGGACCTGATCAGCCAGCGGCCAGCGCCCTCCTCACCAGCCAACACGGTGGCCAGCTCGTGGAGTATGACGTGGCCGTCGCCGTACGGCAGGACGACCTTCTCGAAGGTGGCGCCCTGAGGCAGGCGGCCGCGTAGCAGTGCGTGGGGCATGGTCTCGGGTCTCTCCCAGGTGGGCGTCGTAGGCGCCGGGCGGTCGTTGCGGCGGAACACCACGTAGTGCAGGGGCTTCCCCTGGTCCCGCCATTTTAGGGCGTACTTCGTCTCGAACACGTCGGCCGGCGCTTCGGGCCGCGTGGCCGCGTACAGGCCAGACGCCTCAGCCTCAGCCAGCGCGAACTCCAGGTACTCGGGGTGGTCGGTGGCTAAACGCAGTTCGCCGCCAGGCTTCAGGCGCGAGCCAGCCAGCGCGAAGAAGCTGCGCTGCAGCAGTCGGTGGCGGGCGTGCTTCTCTTTGGGCCAGGGGCAGGGGAAGTTGACCACCACCACGTCCACGCTGCCTGGGGCGAACAGTTGCCTGAGCGCCACCTGGGCGCCGGACTTGATGAGCCGCACGTTTTGTACGCCTGAGCGTTTCACGCGGCGCAGCGCCCGCTGCAGGCTACCGGAGGAGACCTCGAGGCCAACGAAGCGGCTGTTGGGTTCGGCCAGCGCGCGCCTGACCGTGAAGCGGCCGTCGCCGAAACCGACCTCCACCACCAGGGGGCCCTCCGCCCCGAAGTGGTCCGACCAATCGGTGGGGTAAGGCAGCGTGCGCCACCTGAGCAGCGGCCCGGCGCCGGCCTCGTTAGTCATTATTGGTGTGTTCAAGTTGGGTCCGTTATGGGGCGCACGAGGAGCGTCTGCTCCACGCGGAGGTTCGAGCGCACGAGCGTGTCGCGGCTGAGTTCTAGGTACGGGCCGATGCCCTCCATGGGCGCCACCTGGAAGAGCAGCACGCTACCGTTGTCGCGGCGGCACGCCACCTCCTCCACCGGCGCGCCCAGCACGTTCTCCCACGCGTTCAGGATGCTGACGTCCACGCCCACCACCAGCGGCGCCAAGCGCTTACGGGTGAGCCTGGTCACGAGCCGCGCGGTGCGCGCCCGCCGGTTCTGCAGCTTCAGGACACCGGTGCGCACCAGGCGCTCACACACCACGCGCACGGCGTCCATCTCTAGGCCCAAGTTAGCGGCTATGCGGCTGACCGTGCGGTGGCCGTCGACCTGGCTCATGACCGCCAGCTCCTCGGGGTTCAGTGCGAACTCGCGCTGCTCGCCCTCCACCACTTCCGGCACCGCCGGAACGGCCTCGGACGACACCGTTATGCCGCCTGAGCCAGCCACCCCGGGCCGCGGCGTCATGCCCTTATTCACCTCGTCAAGCCGGCGCATGGCCTCGAGCACGAGGTTCTCGGTGCCCACAGCGATGGTCTTGGCTGGGCTGGGGAGGCCCAAACGGAACTCGAAAGCGCCCCGCTCGTCGGCGAACAGCGTATAGATGGCGTCCTCGCCGGCGAGCTCGCCGAACTCGGCGTGCACCACCTGCCCCCTGTCGAAGTAGATGCGCGCGCCGGTGACCGGATGCTCGATCGTGAGCCGCCCAGTCCGGCGGGCAGCCGCCAGGAGCTGGAAGAGGTCCACCAGCGAGAAGAGCCCAAGGGTACCCGTCACGCCCGACATCGTACCCCCGACGGCCGGCGGGGCGATGGGGCGAAACTACCTCCCGCCTGTGCGGATTAGCGGCCAGCACGCGCATCCGCCAGAGTCCTCCCACGAGCGGCCGGTATACTGCGCCAGTGCCGAAACGCCTGCCCCGCGCGCTGTTAAGAGAGACGGCCGGCCTCTATCCGCTAGGGGTCGGCGCCATCTGTCTTCTGCTCTCCATAGACCAGCTCAGCGTGCTCGCGCGGTTCCTCATAGAACAGGGCGCGTCCATAAGAGACGTGCTACTACTCCTGCTCTACCGGCTACCGTGGTTCCTGCACCTGGCGCTGCCCGTAGGCGTCGTGTTCGCCATCCTGCTCACAGGCGGGCGCTGGGCCAAAGACTCGGAACTCAAAGCGGCGTACTCGCTGGGCGTGCCGCCCCGCGCGCTGCTCACGCCGCTCGTCTTCTTCGGCCTGGTGGTCGGCGTGCTCACGCTCCTCAACAACGGCTTCCTGGAACCCAAAGGCGAGGAGGCGTACCAGCGCCGAATAGACGCCTTCATCTACGCGCGGCCGCCAGCCGCCCTGCAGTTGAACGCCGCCTACCAGATAGCGGGCGACGTGTTCTTCGCCTCCCGCGTCCGCACCGTGGACGGCGACCCGACCGTAGCGAACCTAGAGGGCGTGCTCGTACTGCTGCAGGACGGCACCCTGTCCACCGCGCCCACCGGCAGCTGGGACTCGGACGCGCGCACCTGGACCCTGCACCGCGTTCAGACCAGCCGCCCAGGCGAAGCGCCCACGACCAGCGACCAGGCCACCGTGCCCTTCCTGCTCGAGACCACCCCGTCCGACACGCTGGCGCGCCCCGCGCAACTGCCGCTCGGCCGGCTCATCGAGCAGCTCCGCATAGTCAGAGCCGCGGGCGGCGACGCCACCGAACTGACCTTCAGCCTGCACCGCCGCCTGGCCGACGCCTTCAGCGCGGCCATCTTCGCCACCTTCGCGGGCGCCATCGCGCTGCGCGTGCGGGGGCGCGCCGCCGGCTTCGCCTGGACCATCGTGCTCCTGGTGGGCTTCTGGGCGTTGTGGGTGCTCGCCGGTAACCTCTTCGAGTCCGGCGCCGTTCAGCCCGTACTGGCCGCCTGGCTCACCCCCGGACTCGCTGGCGTGGGCGCCGCGTTCTTGGCGTGGAGGACGCTCTCCTCATGACGCGCTGGGGCCGCTACCTGATACGCGAGACCCTGCCGCTCCTCGCTGCCGGCCTCGTGACGCTGGTGTTGCTCCTGCTCCTCTACTTCCTGCTCGACGTGCTGGCAGACGTGCTGGCGCGCGGCGCCCCCGTGGCGCTGGTGGCGCGCTACCTGCTGTTCAAGCTGCCCAGCGCCATAGGCCCAGGGCTGCCCCTAGCGCTGCTGTTCGCGGCGCTCCTCACCCTCACCCGGCTGGGGCAGGACGGCGAGATCAAGGCCGCGCTCCTAGCGGGCGTGGGACCCAAGCGCTTCGTCATGCCCCTGTTGGCGCTCGGGCTGGCGGTCAGCGCAGTGGCGCTCCTCAACAACGAACTGGTGGTGCCGTGGAGCGAGGACCGCGCCGCGGAGGTCGAGCGCGACATCCTCCTCATCTCCCCGGAGACCATCGTGCAGCAGGGCGCCTTCTTCGAGGACGCTCTGGGGAGGAGCATCTTCATCGGCGAGGTGACCCCGGACGGCGTGTTCCGCGACGTGACCGTCATAACGCCAGGCTCCGCCGCAGGCCCGCGCGAGCTGTTGCAGGCCGAGGTGGGCACCCCGGACCATGAGGCCGGCGTGTGGCACCTCGAAACCATCGGCTTCAGGGTGCTGCGCGACGCCCGCCTCACGCTCGACTTCCAGGCCGAGAGCGCCACGCTGCCCGTGCGGGGCCTAACGGCGCGCACCCCCTCTGCCACCGACCTGGCTTACCTGCCGCTCCGGCAGCTGCTAACGCGCTTACGGATCGACCCGTCGACCCCTAAACCGGCCGAGTGGACAGCCCTGCACCGCAAGCTGGCGGAGCCGCTAGCGGCCACCGCGTTCGCGCTCTTCGCCGCGGCGGTGGGGCTCTTCACGTTCAGGCGCGGCGCGCAGCTCGGCTTCGTGGCGGTGCTGCTGCTAACGTTCGTGTACTACGCCACCTGGAGCGTCAGCAAGCTCATGGGCGCGCAGGGCACGCTGCCCGCGTTCGTGGCGGGCTGGCTGCCGGTGGTGCTTTACCTGGTGGCTGGCGGTGGCCTGCTAGCGCTGGTCTGGAGACGCTGACGTGGCGCGGCGCCGCGCCCACTGGTGGTCGGCGAGGCTCCTGATCCTGGCCGCGCTGCTGCTGGGTTCGGCTTCGTTCGCGGCCCGTATAGGCATAGACGCCGGCGGCGACCCCGACAGCCGGTTAGAGATCCGCACCATCACGCTCCCTGATGGCACCGAGGTGCAACTTTACGTGCTGCAGGGCGAGACGCTGCGGGTGACCATAGACGACTCCGTGCTGGAGGCCACGCACGTGGAGGTCGACCTCGAGAACCGCCTGGTGCGCGTCATAGGCTTCGGGCGCTACACGGCCGGTGACGAGGTGGTGGAGGGTCACGACCTGGTCATAGACCTGCGCGACGAGAGCTTCGCTGGCGACGACGTGCTCATAATCTCCGACGCCATCTCCGTGAAGGGCGACCGCGCCAGCCGCGTGCCCGGCCTGATCCGCGTCGCCATGGGCCAGTTCAGCCCATGCACGCGCTGCGGGCAGGACATCGAGGATTACGGCTTCGAGGCCGAGACGCTCGAGATCTACCCCGGCGACAGGATCGTGGCGTACGAGGTGACCGTGCTGGTGCGGGCCGCGGCAGTGCTGACCCTGCCGATCATGGTGCTGCCCATCGGGCCGCAGGACCGCCTGCCGCGCCTGGAGTACGTAACGGGCACCGCCACCGAGCGCGCCCGCATTACCCTCAGCTGGCCTTACGTCATGGGGCCAGACTCTTACGGGGACGTAGGCGTGCGCTACTACGCGGACGTGCAGCCTGGCGGTTCCGGGGTGGGCGACTTCCTACTCGGCGGCGCGGTGCTCCGCAGTTACGTGGGCGGCTTCCTATCGCACCGCTTCTACACGCCCACCGGCAAGGGGAGCTTCTCCGTCGATTACACCCCGTCGTTCACCACCCCCACGGGCGTGACGGAGCGGCTCTTCCAGGTGCGCCTGGCGTACGCGGACGAGGAGGTGCTCGGGCCGCCGCGCACGACATTGTTGGTGGAACGAAACGACGCGCGCAGGGCGCGCCTGTGGGAAGCCACGCTGACGCACGAGGCGCTGGTAGAGGGCTGGCGCGGACGCTACTCGAGCCAGGTCTATCTAGACCTGGAGCCGGGCGGCCTGCTGCGCAGCCCGAGCTACGCGGGCCGCAACGTGCCCCTGCAAACGTTCAGCCGCCTGCAGCTGGAGCCCGAAGACGTGCGCTCGCTGAACCTGGGCGTCTTCCGGCTCGAGCGCTTCATGCTCGACCTGGGCGCGTTCCAGGACGTAAGCAACAGCCTCAACCGTTCCGCCGCGGTGAACCCCACGCAGACGGCGGGCAGGGTGGTGGAGGGCCACACCATCACGCTAACGCCCGTGCCGCTCTGGAACGGTTTCAGCCTGGAGGGCCGCACCGACTTCACCGGCTACTACTACTCAACCGCCGAGCGGCAGGTGGAGTGGTTGAGCCGCGTTATCGGCACGCAGCGCTTCGGCAGCCTGGGCAACCTGTCGCTCACGTTCACTCGCGACGTGCGTGAGGGCGAGACCCCGTTCCGTTTCGATCTCCTCCCCTACCGCAGCCGCACCGACCTCCGCAGCCAGCTGCGGCTCGACCCGGCGCCCTGGCTGCGCTTCGAGCAGAGCGGCGGCTACGTCTTCTTCGACGACCGCAACCCGAGCGAGGTGGGCTGGCTACCCCTGGTTAGTACCGCCACCCTGCTCAACAACCTCGACTGGATAAGCCTCACGCTGCGCAACGAGTACGACCCCAAGACGGGCGACCCGGGCACCCTCGACGCCACTCTCGACCTGCGCTCTCGCGGCCGCCTGTACGCGCAGCTCGAGCTGCGCCACTCGCAGGACCTGTCGGTCAGGCCCGACCGCCTGACGGGCGTGCTGGTGGACACCACCAGCAGCGGCGTCAAGGCGGCGGCCGGCGTCACTAACGTGGTGGAGCTGTCGGTGGAGACCGCTTACCGTTACCACCCCCTACCGCCGGAAGCGGGCGAGCCGGTCGACCATTGGGACGACCTGAACTTGCGCTTGACCCTCGGCACGCTGCGGCACGACGACCGCGTGCCCGGCTTGGCCCTCACTTACGGGTACGACCTGGACCGGGGCCGGGTCAGCGCCTTCGAAGTAGCGGCCGCGGCCACTTTCGGGCCGCTCCAGTTCGACGCGCTGCAGCGCCTCTCCCTACCCACGGGGCAGCTGGCGCGCAGCCAATTGCGCCTAGCGTGGCCGGGCGTGGCGGCGGTGCAGGCCGACGGTCTCATGTGGCTACCCACCGGTTGGCTGGACCTGCCGCAACCCGCGCCGTACGCCCGGAACCTCTCGTTCACGCTGGAGGAGGCGCCCGACCGCGGCAACCCCAGCTGGCAGGTGAGGTACAGCACGCGGCTCGACCCAAGCCTGGGTAGCGGGTTGAGCACTTACGGGTACCGCAACTCGCAACTGACGGGCCGCATGCTGCTCACGGATCAGGCCGTGGGGCCGGTGCGGTTCAGCGTGGACGGCTTCGCTGAGCTCATGTGGGCGGACGACGCGCAGCCGGACACGTACCTGCGCCGCGCGAACCTGCGCTTCGGCGTCGACGTGTACGACAGGGTCGGCCTGCAGGGCACCCTCGGCTACAGCGGCCTCTACTCGCAGTCGGCCGGGGAGGTGGTCAGCGGCCGGCTGAGCCTGCAGCAGGTGGCGCTGATCGTGAGGCCGCTCGACACGCTCTATGTGGGCGCGGTCATAACTGACGTTTGGGACCTGACCGGCAACGACGCCAGTCAGCCCGCCTTCAACTTGCAGCCCACCTTCGTGGTGGCGTGGAACCGCTGCTGCTGGGCGCTGTACGGCTCGTGGAACAGCCGCAACGGCGCCATTGCCATTACCCTCACCACCCCCGGCGCCGACCAGGGCATCGGACATATCTTCGACACGGGATGGATCATCCCGCGGAGGCAGCCATGAATGCAGCCCACATCGACGGTCGACGCGCCGCCCACGTAACCCACAACGACGCGCCCAGCGCGGACGGCACAGCCCGCCATCGTGGACCACGCCGACCGCGCGTCCTCGTTCCGCTGCTGTTAGCAGCGCTGACGCTGCTAGTGACGGCCTGCACGGGCACACGCGAGGAGCAGTCCTCCACCCTGCTGGTGGCCGGCACGGTGCAGAGCGGCACACCGGAGCTGATCCTCGTGGAGGACGGTGCGGACGGCACGGCGGCCACCGAGCGCGTGCGCTTCGTGGCTGGCAGTCGCCGCCCGCTGCAGGCTCCGGCGGTGTCCATCGACGTGACCAGCCGCGAGCTGGGCCGCACCACGGCGTGGGTGCTAGCCCGCGAGGTC